>JBAXUO010000064.1:0-7894 GCA_037129625.1 Chlamydiota bacterium | reverse complement strand
CGCCTAAAAAGGCCTTCCAAAAACTAATTGGTGCACTAGAAGGTTGAATGCAGCCATCCTTATTTAACAAAATTTTACATTTATAGAATAAAATTATATGAAAATTCGTAATTAAAAGTCCAGTCAGAAATGACTCCTCAAGACAGCTCTAGCATTATCAATTTTATAATAAAATAGTTACGTCCTACTCTATCCAATCCATAAGAAGATGGTCTAACCAAAATATGCTAGGATGAACAGAATTCCGCTTCCCAATAAAACCTAAATGGCCCCCCTTTCTTGTCGCATACAATTCTATATGCAAAGGAATAGAAAGATCATGAAAAATCTGTGGATCAATGATAGGATCATCATACGAAAACAAAATCTTACAAGAGTTCTCAATTTTATGAAGAACCCTCTTCGAGCTGGACTGCGAATAATATTCTAAAGCATTGGCAAATCCATACATGGGAGCCGTATAGATTTTGTCATAATCAAAAAAAGAGGGGCTTTCCGGAAAAGAGTGCTTTTCATTTTTAAAATAGTCATCTAAAAAATGAACCTCGGCAATCAAATGTTTTAAAAAATACTCCAGATACCTTTTGTTTTCCGGTTTTTCTAGCCCTTTTGCAATGGACAAAAGGTCTATTGGTGGATTTATTGCAATAATCTGAGAAACACCTTCTAAAGTCCCTTTTTCTCCGGCTAGTTTTAAAGCAATATTTCCGCCCAGTGAAAACCCAATAATCGTTATAGGAGATCTTAGAAAATGGTTTTGAACATACCTAACCACTTCGAATAAATCATTGCTAAGGCCCCCATGGTAGAGCTTTTTAGAAAGGCCCCTCCCCTTCCCGCAATTCCGTAAATTCATACGCACGACTTGAAAGCCTTTTTCATCCAATTTATGAGCTAACCGGACCAGACAAGAGGAGTTTTGATCCCCACAGATACCATGGAGTAAGATAACAACAGGATTTTGATCCTTTTTAAGAATAGGTGTAGAAATCTCTATTGAAAGGATATCACCGTCCGGTAAGGATACATAATGTGTGACGGATGAGAGTTCTTGCTCCCATCTGACAAAAGATCCAAAGAAGGTTTGTTGATGAGGGCTTTGTAATAGAGGATATGGCTCAAAAGGCAATTCAGTAATCATATCTTTTTGTTAGAAGATTTGGGTATATATATCCAGCTTAAACTGTTACATATTTTATAACATGCTTACCACAAACTAGTTAAACACATAGTTCAATTAATTTAAATTATCTTTTATTAAAAGTTAGTTTATATTTAAATTAATTAAAAATTTTGTTATAATTGTTATTGAAGATAACATCTATAGGAGATAACATGAGTACTGCCATTAATAATAAACTGCAAATGATCGAGCTTCAGGATCTAAATGAAAAGGATTGGGAAAAGTTAGAGATTCCCTCGGTTCTTGAAGCTAAAACTCAAAGCATTTTTTCAACTATCAACAATTCTTTACAAAAAAAAGGCTTCGCTCAACTGAAATACCTAAAGGAAATTACACATATTTATCAAAATAACGTTTCCTATACGGATTTTCATAGTGTAAATCTTGAAAGCCCATTTATAGTTATTATTCCTTTTTATGAGAAACAACAGCCAACAAAAACGCAAAATCCTAACGCAACCCTCTCTTATGTTTTTGAAAATGCAAATAAAAGAATGAACCCCATCCCTCCCGCTTTAGTAGAAAAAATTAATAAATTATCTAAATCTCTACTGTCGTAAAATTAAAGGACTAAGTTATCTTTTTTCTTCATCTAAAACCGTTTCCAATATCTGATTAAACGCCTCCGGCCTATCCACAAATAACGAATGCCCCGCATTTTCTATAATTTCTAAACTAGAATCGGGTATCAGCCTTTGAATTTCTTTCATGCTTTCCAATCTAGCTGCATTCCCCGCAATCGTCACAATCATAAAAGGAACCTTCACAGAAGGAGCCTTCCACGAAGAAAGAAACGGCCGAAGATCTGTATGTAGATAATTAAAAAGTAAAGACATCACCGTGCTCGTAGGCATACGTAAAGCAGAAGCTTGTAACTTCTTTATATACTCTTCACCCTGCGGCTGACGAAACATCCCTGTAATAAATTCATGCGTCTTAAGGATTCGATTTTTTTGCAATTGCTCTGACCAATAATTCAAAATGGTATTATAAACAACAGAACCTAAGTCAAAACCGACAAACCCATCCACTAAAACCACTCCGCGCACTCCCTCAAAACCAAATTGATTAAGATAAGAAATCACTTCTGAAACCGCTAAAGACCACCCAATAAGAACAACTGAATGTATATCTAGCCCATCCAAAAGAGCCTTAATATCTTTCGCCCGAGAAGAAGTGTACTGCCCCTCCCCCGTTTGCGTCGAATCCCCCTGAGAACGAGGATCCATAGCAATTACCACATACTCTTTCGAAAAATAGCTTAGTTGTTTTTCCCAAATCCAAGCCGGCATCATCAACCCGGGAATAAACAATAAAACCGGCTTACTCGAATCCATCCCTTTGGCAGGTTCCCTTTTTATATAATGAAGCTGGACGCCTTCATTTTCAATAAAGCCCTGGCTTTCCTCTGAGCTTACATTTTGAGCATATCCAAAAATTGATGTAATCCACAAAAAAACACTCAGCCATCTCATACAAGCTCCTTTCTAGTTCTTTGCCAAGGCTTCTTTAATTTTTTCTACAGAAGAAGGATTGGCTAATGTAGATATCTCTTCCACTTTGTTTTCTAAAAGTAATGATTGCAAAAGTCTTCGTAAAATTTTCCCGGATCTGGTTTTAGGAAGCTCGTCTACAAAAAGAACTCCATCCGGAACCGAAAATCCTCCATACTCTTTTCGAACATGTTGTTGAATCTCCTCTTTTTCTACTTTTGCTCCCTCTTTCATAACTACAAAAGCAAAAATAGACTGGCCCTTCGTTTCATGAGGAATGCCCACCACCGCAGCTTCTGCAACAGCCGGATGCGACGTAATAGCTTTCTCTATCTCCGCAGAACCTAGACGATGCCCACTTACTTTGATTACATCATCAAGCCTTCCAATGATTGTATAAAATCCCTCTTCATCTTGCATCGCTTCGTCCCCTGTATAATACATTCCGGGAAAAGCCTTAAGATATGTGGAGCAAAATCTTTTATGATCCCGATAAATAGTCCTCATCATACCGGGCCATGGCTTAGCAATACATAAAGCTCCTTTTTTTCCGGACACGATCTTGGGCTCAATACCCAAACAAGGAAAAGAACAGGATCCGGGTTTTAGAGGTGTAATACCCGCCATAGGTGAAATTAAATACCCACCGGTTTCCGTTTGCCAATACGTATCAACAATCGGACACCTTTTTTTTCCAACATGCGTATAATACCACTCCCAAGCTTCCGGATTAATAGGCTCCCCAACCGATCCGAGCACTTTCAAACTCGATAAGGAATACTGATTCACGCTTCTCTCCCCCTTCACCATTAAAGATCTAATGAGAGTGGGCGCTGTATAAAAAAGAGTGACATTATAACGATCAATGCGTTCCCAGAGCTTTCCTTCATGAGGATATGTAGGAGCCCCCTCATACATGACTACAACAAGACCTAAAGCTAAGGGAGCGTAGGTTACATAGGAATGACCGGTAATCCATCCAATATCCGCTGTACAAAACCAAACATCCCTGTTTTTATATTTTTCTATTAGTCCTTGCGGATGCCAAGTATGCTTCATCGTACTCATGACATACAAAAGATACCCGGCTGTACTATGAACAATTCCCTTTGGATTCCCGGTCGTCCCACTGGTATATAAAATAAACAAAGGATCTTCCGCATCCATCTTCTCAGGAATAGCATGAGTACTTTGATGAGAAAGGATCGCATCCCACAAAAGATCTCTTTTTTCTTTCATAGGAAGGGAGGCTTTCGTCCGCTCTACTACTATTACATGTTCTAAGAACGGACAGTCCTCTAAATAAGGATCAAGGGATTCTTTCATTTCGGATTTTTTCCCTCTACGCAGTGCCTCATCGACTGTAATGACTACCTTACACTCACAATCTTTCATTCTCTCTTGAACACTCTTTGGAGAAAATCCGGAAAAAACCACACTATGAACAGCCCCAATTTTCGCACAGGCTAATTGAGAAATCATAAGCTCAGGAATCATGGGAAGCCAAAGACACACACGATCCCCTTTTCGAACCCCTAAAGATCGTAATCCATTGGCACAACGATTGACTTGATTCGATAGTTCTTTATAAGTAAAAAACCGCTCCTTTTTTTGATCGGGAAGATCTTCTTCAGATATCCAAATGAGGGCTAAAGCGTTTGGATAGGCATCTGCCCATCTATCGACACAATTATAGGTAACATTTAACTTACCACCAACAAACCATCTCCCTACAAATTGATCTTCTTCACCGGTAGGCTTTTGCCAAACGGTTGCATAGGGCTCCATCCAACTAAGCATCGAAGCTTCCCTTTGCCAAAAGAGCGCGGGATTCTCAATCGATGCTTTCCACTCTTTTTGATAATCCGCAAAGGAATCGATCTTTTCTAAAGAGAACGCCGCGCAGACAAAAAAAAGGAAACTTATGCTGAGTTTTTTCATAAGATCCTTTCTTAGGAAATAAGGTGAAGACGTAAAGCTACAACGCCATATCGTTTAGCTTTTTCCGCATACCCCGGAAAAGATTCATATAAACGAACCCCATCTTCTTGACTTTTGCAGTACGGGATTAAGTTATTCAAACCTTCTTGTTTGATCATATCTGCAAATGTAGAATAGATTTTCATAGCAGTTACTTCGCATCGAATGCTTTGATTTTGGTTAAAAAAGACAATCTCATCTTTTTCTCTTACTCTGAGAAATTGACCTGAAAAAATTCTCCCCTCAACTGTTTTTATTCCGTCTTGGATAAGTCTTATGTATTGACCCTTTAAAGGAATTTGATGAATTTCTTTTCGTTGCTGTCTTTCCGGTTGATAAGTTCTTTCTTTTTCTCTTGTATTTTGTCTTTCTAATAAAGATTCGCCTTTATAGGAATATCGAGAATAGGGCTCAGAGTATGAATACCTTTTTGGCTCTTCTTTTCTCTCATAATGAGGTTCCTCTTTTCTAGATGAATGGAAATTGACTGACATAAAAAACTCCTTATTGTTCTACTGATTTACAAAAAATATATTCATGGATCCCTTTTTTATACTTGTCGGACATAGTTTTATAAACATGAAACCCCTTCTTCACAAAGAAGGCACAGACTTCAGGCTTTTCTTCAGATACGGTCACTACAATATTCTGAAAAGCCGGATTTTCTTTAACTACAAAAAAAACTCTGTTGAGTAACTGAGTTCCAAGTCCTTTTCCGGAATTTTGTTTAGAATCCACAATAAAAAAGGTTTTAATTTCGAGAGCATTATTTACATATTCCTGAGTAGGATAGTTCTTATAGACAAGAATGCCTAAAAGCTTGTTGTCTTGACTGACTAAAACTTCACAAACCCTATCCGTTCCTTTCGCTATTTTCTCTAAAGCAATGGTTTGATCCCCATACAAAGGGTCTAAAACCTTATGAAAGCAGATGTCTACCTGATCAAAGTAAGCGCTTGGATACTTTACACTCACCATCTCTTCAGAAAAAATCGTGGAGCTAAAAAAAATAAGGCCTAGGTAAAAAAGTCGTTTCATACTCTAATGTCCCAAAAAAATAAAGATGCTTTTTCATGTGAATTATACAGATCATCCGGACAAGAAGCGGCTACTATAGTATTTGGCTGAATCAATATAGAAGAAACTCTTCCGGGGTGATTTGAAATGGTTCTTACCGAATGTTTCAATCGAAGATCCCAAATTTTAATTGTATGATCATCGGCTCCGGTAACATAAATATTCGGCTCTAAAGGAACCACTGTCCAAGCTCTGCCTTGATGTTCTTTATACAAGAGCTCTTCAGTTTTCTTTTGAAAATCCGATACGATTACATGCCCATAAAAATCGACAAAAATCATTTTTTGAGGGTTTTCTTTCATTTGAACTAAAGAAGAAATAAAAGGCCGTTTCCCTTCTAATTTCATTTGATCATCAAATAATACATCAACCTGTTTCCAACTTTGTAGATTTTTTTCTTTTTCCCATAAGAGGATAGTCGTTCCGACTACCGAGATAAAACGATTTTCATCCAAAGGTTCGATGCAATACACCCAATCATTGTCACTAACTTGATAATTTTGCACTAAAGGGTTCGGTGCCGTTCGATTCCATAACTGGATAGCACAGGGAGTTCCGGTAAAAAACAAAAAATCTTCTCCTCTGGCACCTTGAATACAATTTATTCGGGTATAATTTCTATTTTTACATAGATGCGGGGGAAAGTTTCCCATTCCGTACTGAATTTGATGAATCTCCTGAAAAGATTGATCCCATACTCGAATGATCCCGTCACGAGAACCGCTTAACCAAAAATCATGAGGCATAGGACAAAGAGCTGTAATCCAATGTTGATAATTTTGTTTCTGAAGTAGGGTTTTAATAGGACTCCCCTCATGCGTCCATGCTTTCAAAGTACAATCTTTTGATCCGGTTATCATCGTTCCGTTGGATAATTGCAAAAGACCATGGATATCATCATCATGAGCAGGAACTATCCTGATTGGGAGCCCCTGTGGTGTAGAAGCAGCTAAACTCATTGAACTGAATGCTTTTTCTAAAGAAGAAGACATAATATTACCTGTTAAAAAAAGATAAGATTTTCATTTATTTATTCTTTTTATTCTACTGTTTTTTTTGCCAAAACTGTTATACGCTAATTATTTAGTTATTTTTGACGTCTTTTCTATAATCGTAATATTTTCAAATTCACGTATGGGGATAATATTCCCGCCACCTTGGATTAACATGTGAGAACAAATCATGGAATGAATACCACAAGACTCCGTTTCTAGATCAGCCTCTACAGTGAATTGAAAATAAGTCTTTATCACAAACCCGGGCATCTCTAAAGGTAAAGTAAGAATAACGTCAGTTACTATTGTTTCATTTCCCTTCTTTTGAAAGCAAAAAGAGTACTCACTATTCTTTGTGTCTGGCTTTAATCCTACCTTATACACAAAAGAGAGAGTTAAAGGCCCCACAAGTCTATTATACATAGTTTGGGTACATAGTAATTTAGCAAGACCCATACGTAAAAAGGGGCTTTCTATAGCCTGAGAAGTGAAGAGGGTTTCGATAGCTTTCAAGTAGATTTGCAAATTTTCGAGGCGCCAATCCTCTTGCTTTTGACTAGGGGAATAAGAAGATAAAGGGGGTTTGGGATGATAAAGGGCTTGAATTTTGTTACTATTCAAAACGGAAATCGTATTTCGAAAAAAGAGTCCTCTTTGTAAATCCGTCTGTATATCGGGGGTTATTTCAGGAATCAGAGAACTTAATTGAGATAGAGCATTCGTAAAGAGTTGAGGGGTAGATGCGGAGCCTTTTTGAGAAGTCTTTTTAAAAAGAACAGGAGAAATTTCCCTTTTCCATAATCCTAGGATCAATTGCGTTTTTTCTAATATTGCATTTACAGCTATTTGAGTTTGTTTTTTCATATCTGAAGCTGCCGATTCAATAACAGCCCTTTGGTGAGAAAAGACAAATTCAGGAAGACTTACGCGGTAGGTTTGTATAGTAGATTCAAGAGCCTTCTTTGAAATTTCAGTAATATTCATACCTTTTTGAGCGAAAAAAGAACCATAAGCAAATAAAACCTTACAGATGGTAGAAAAATCAGAAGTTAATTTTTTTGATGACGGGGAAAATTCTGTAAGAACCAGGTTTTTTTCTTGAAGCTCTTCTGGAGTGAGGGTTCTTTCATTTTGCAAAAACAGCCATTTTTTATTATTATTTTTTA
>JBAXUO010000063.1:0-7908 GCA_037129625.1 Chlamydiota bacterium | reverse complement strand
CCTTCGATATTGGCTATCGCTAGTGCTGTTTTCATTGTCCCTTTCCTTTTGTTTTCTTCTGCAGCCGGAGTCTTGGCGGATCGGATACGAAAGAGAAGCATTCTTATCGCAATGAAATGGATTGAACTTTGGGCTATCCTTCTAAGTGTGGTTGCTATTTATTATGAATCGGAATTCGGCTTGTATGCTCTTTTGTTTATTATGGCCGTCCAAAGTGCGATTTTCGGACCTTCGAAATATAGTATTATTCCGGAACTTGTAAAAAGTTCCGATGTTTCTAAAGCCAATGGAGCTTTGTCTTCTTTTACTTTTTTAGCTATTATTTTAGGCACTTTTGTCGCTTCTTTTATTACAGATATCACGAATAAAAATTTTCTTCTCTCTTCCGGTGTTTGCGTTTTTCTTGCTGTCATAGGTTTGATTGTGAGTTGGAAAATTCCAAGAACTCCGGCCGGGGGCTCTTTAAAGAAAATTAATCCCTTTTTTCCTTATGAAATTTATCAAACTCTGCGATTTTGTCGAAATTTTCCTAATCTTTTAACGGTTGTAGTCGGCGCCTCTTTTTTTCTTTTTTTAGGAAGCTTTGTCCAACTCAATGTCATACCGTTTGCTATGGAAGCGCTTCATTTAAGTGAGGTAGGGGGTGGTTATATTTTTGTTGTAACTTCTATTGGCATTGCCTTGGGCTGTTTTCTCGGAGGCCGGCTTTCAAAAAAGGGAGCGCCTATTGGTCTATCTTGTGTAGCCGGTTTTTTTCTATCTATATTTCTTTGTCTCTTAAGCATATTTTCTTCTCATTTAATAATTGACCTTATTCTCTTAGTCTTTTTAGGTGTCTGTGGTGGAATCTTTTTGGTTCCTTTAGATTCGTTTATGCAGATTAATAGTCCTGATGAAAAAAGGGGACAAATTGTTGCTACAGCTAATTTTCTGAGTTTTACCGGAGCTCTTTTAGCATCTATTTGTTTATATGTGTTTTCAAATATCTTTCATATCAGCGCTGCCGGTGGCTTTTTCTTAATGGGTCTTATCACCTTTGTCTTTACTTTTTTCTTAGCAGCTAGAACGTCAGATCTTTTCTTTTTTTATTTAGGAAAACAGGTTTTTTTTAAAATATTTCCCGTTCAAATGGAAACGCCACCCCCGCTTCATTCTCTTTTTCTTTGCAAGAATAGATCTTGGTTATATGTCATCCTCTTTTTTGGGTTTTTTCCTCAAATTGGGGTTGTTTTTTGGAAGCCTAGAAGCATACTCCGATTTTTGCCTTTGAATTCTGTTTTTTTTGCTTATAAAAAGGAAACATTATTTAGCAAAATAGAAGAGATGAGGAAAAGTAAAAATTATATATTGATTTTGGGTAAAGAGTTCCCTTGGAAAGAGGAGCTCTGTAAAGCCTTTTCATTTTCTCAACCCTTTTTTATCCATTTGGAAAAAAAGGATGAAAAAAGATATTTTTCATTTTCTACTGAAGAAAAAATTCGTTAGTGATTTTGCCTTTCGTTATAAAGAGTGGGATATAGAGGTTTGCCGGTGTTGGCTTTAGCTCCCATGTCTCTTAGCCATTCAGACATAGCATATCCCAGGCGGGTTCGGCTGCTTTTGGGTAAGAAAAAGTCCAGTGGCATCGAAATGGAAAAACCTTTGTCATAATATCTTTTGTTGTTAACAACGTCTCTGGCGTTAGTAATGGTATACCAAAGGGAAAATCGAAACCCGGAGGGGAAATAACGAAAAATTTCAAAACGAGCCCCTTTATCTTTGGCCAAAAACTGACCTAGTGTCACCTTTAAATTAACGTTAAGGGATTGGATGTCATAGTAAAAATCGAGAAAATATTGTAATCCATGGAAGGGAAAACGTTTGTAAGCAGATCCTTCGAGTTTTCTTACTTTGTATTGAAATCCAAGTCCGGTGTAATTTCTTTTTAAAAGTGGGGTAACTTCACAGCCAACGGCCCAAACGGAATTGACCGGATAATACAAAAGCTCACCGGTAATCCCCGTATAAGCGATTTCGTAATAGCCTCCGCTAAGCCTAAAAAACCAACCATTTCCTATGTTCCAGCTTTTTTGTACATAGGCTGTTTCTACATGGAACGAGTTAGTTTGGTAATACTTGATTGCATCCGTTCTAACTAAAAAAAGCCGAGAGGGATTCGCTCTGTCGGCATCGCTGATATTTCCTGAGCTTGATGTGACGATGTAGCATACGGAAAGATCGTAGTAAAAATAATCAAAAAGATACCCTTGAGGTCCGGTGACAAAGCCTAAATCATACTTAAATTTTCCTTTAGCATTTCCAAAATAAGATAGAAATCGTGGAGTAAAAGTAAACACGCTAGCTTTTTTGGTTCGTTTATACAAAGGGAAGGCATCATAGCTAGAAGGAAGGGAAGAGGCTTCTCTTAGAGGCGATAAAATCTTTAGTTCGGAGGGTCCAATTTTTCGCTCGGAAAATTTTTCTAGATTCTCTTTTTTAAAACGATATTCTTGAGTGAGGATGCCATCAGCTTCCATTACTACAGAAACGATATCGATATCTTCGGGGAGAAGCGAAGATAAAATAGCTTCTATCCTTTGACGAACGTCACACTCTTTTCTGTATTTGACGTTGATCACTTTTAGCCAAAGATGCTTTTTCTTGTCGGAGGTAATTTGGATCGTTGCGTAGTATAAATCTAAACCCTGCTCTCGAAAGGCATAGGCAATTTCATGGGTAAATTCTTTTTCCGATCGAAAGATGCCAATCGGGTCGGAGTTGATAGGAACTGTATAGATGGGGGGATCATTATATTTTGTGAATAATCCCTTGCTTTCGCCTAAATTGTAATTTAATGAAACGGTGGTGGCGACTTTTTTTCCTCGAAGAGAGCTGACGGCTACATGAAAAATGTCTAGGTAAGAAAAATGAATACCCGCATTAATCGGGAATTTTTTTGATTTTCCGTCGGGGTGTTCTTTTTTGTGATGGGCATAATCATTGCTATCGTATTCCGCGACAAAAGAAACATTTTTTATTAAAGTGGGAAGGTTTCTAAAAGGAGACCAGGAAAGAGCCCCAAAAAGGCCTCTCATTCTTCCATGGGCAATTCCTAGTGTTGTTTCTAGGTTAGCTCCTAAGAATTGGTAAGTACCTACAATATATGAAGAGTGAAATCTCCTGGATCCGAAAAAATCATTCATTCCGATGGCAATTTCCGGTAAGTAATCGAGTCCATCTCCTTTATTTAACAAAGAAAGGCGGATGTTTCCGGCTCTATCGGCATCATCTCCATAGCCTAAATGTCCAAAATTACCTTCTTGGATTCCACTATAGATCCAATAGTTTCCGCTAAGCTCTAAGTGATTAAAGTATTGGAAGTTAACGCTCCATATTCGGTAAGGAGGGACAAAGCTGAAAGCGCCGCCCACATTCCCTCCTTTTTTCATTCGAGCGGAAGGCATGGTAAAGTAGCCACCTTGCAAAGTGTAGTTGTAAAGAAAAGGGAGTTGATCCTGAATTTTTTTATTGATAGACTCAACTACTTCAAGGTCATGAAATAAAGAAATTTCTTCCGAATCGGAAAATAGGTTGGCAGCTAAAAAAAATAAGAGAATGAAAGGACGTTTCATGTGCATTTTCCATCCTCCGGAAGACATTCATACCAAGAAAAAAAATGAATATCAATGGGAAATAGTGAGATGTAAAATTCTCTTAAATTGCTGTTTATTGATTTTCATAGTACACTTTACTTGTTTTTAGGGATCGCTAAATGAAAAGTTTGTTTTTTTTATAGCAGGGATCCAAAAAGAGTTAAAAAAATAGGGAAGGACCATGAGTTACTTAAAAGATTTTCGAGAAAGGATTTCTATGAATGATTATCCTGGTTTTCTCAAGATCTGGGAGGAGTATTGTTATTGTGATACTCCCGATGGAGAAGAGTTGAAGCAAATTCTTCAAGAGGTTAAAGGGACTGAGGTGATGAAGCCTTTTGGCAATCACGTAAGTAGAGCCCTTTCATTATGGAGAGAGGTTAAAGATGTTACTCTTCGCTCTGAGATTTTAAAATTAATTCTTGATGTTCAAACTGTAAATAGTGAAGAGTTGGCAGATATTTCTATAGAGTTTTTGAAGGAAAAGTATCCTGAAGATCCTCTTTTCGATGAAAAGCTTCGGTTGGTGGGGCTGAGAACCCGTGAGAATTTTCAGGGAGCGATTAGTAAATTTGATCTTTTATCTCACATAGCTAAAGGAAAATTTGTATTTCACACAGGCGGTTGGGGTACCGGAGAGATTATCGATGTTTCACAAGTTAGAGAAGAAATTGCGCTGGAGTTTGATTTTGTTTTAGAACAAAAAAATCTTTCTTTTTCGAATGCATTAAAAACGCTCCTTCCTTTGCCTGACGATCATTTTTTGTCTAAACGTTTTGGATCTCCTGATCTATTAGAAAAAGAGGCTAGGGAATCTCCTGTTGAGGTGGTTCGTGGTTTATTAAAAGATTTGGGGCCTAAAACGGCTTCTGAGATTCGCGAAGAGCTTTATGAGTTAGTGATTCCTGCCGCTGAATGGGCAAAGTGGTGGCAAAATGTCCGCAGTAAATTGAAGAAAGACACTAAAATTTATTTTCCGGAAGACAGTAAGGATCCCTTTAGAATCCTTTCTCAAGAGATTTCACATGAAGAGGCGTTATATAAATCTTTAGAAACGCAGCTCTCCATGTATCAGATGATCCAGCTGGTTTATTCGTATTTTAGGGATTATCCTGAGATTTTGCGTAATGTAGAGCTCAAGAATTCCCTTCAAAAGAAATTTTTGGACATGCTTTCGCTTCCGGAGCTATCTCCACCTCATCGGATTCAAGTTTTGTTTTTATTAGAAGATTTGGATACGGAGAATATTTCTTCTCAAGAAATGTTGCAAAAAGAGGACAAAATCCTCAGTTTAATTTCAGCCATAGAGATTTTAGCTTTTAAAAAAAGAGTCTTAGCGGTCATTCAAAAGGCAAGAAAAGATTGGGAACCGATTTTTCTTTCCCTTCTTTTAGAAGTTCATCCCAATCTTCTTCGAGATTATATTTTGGGTGAATTGTTACATAAAGGTAAAAAAGAAGATCTAAAGAATAAATTGCAAGTGTTATTGGATAACCCTGACACCTATCCTTTGACCTATATTTGGTATTTTCAAAAAATATTGGATGAAAAAAAAGAAATCCTCTTTTTTGGCGACATTCCCGGTCGAATAAAATTCTTCGAAGGATTTTTGGTATTACTCGATCATTTGTATTTGAAACCCGATTATCGAGATACTGTGAAAAAAATGGTTCAAATATTAACTGAAAATCGATTTGCTTTAGTTCGTGAGATGATGAAAGATGGTTCTTTGGAAGAAGTCAAAGAGTTTTTGCTTCTTTCTACGAAATGCAGTGTGCTAAATGATCATGAGGTGAAGATTATTCAATCTCTTGCAGAAGTGGCACATCCTCCTTTGTTAAAAGATAAGAAGAAACCCTCTTCTGTAGAGGTGGATGATGTGGTTTGGACCACTCGAGAGGGGTATGAAAAGGCTAAGAAGCAAATTGAGCATTTGGCTACCGTAGAAGTGGTTTTAAATTCTCGAGAAATTGAAGAGGCTAGATCTCATGGGGATCTTCGAGAGAATGCAGAATATAAAGCTGCTTTAGAGAAACGGGATCGTTTACAAAGCGAGCTCCAATATCTCTCTGATCTTTTCAATAATGCTCGGATTTTAACTTCTGAAGATGTGTCGATGGATCAAGTGGGTGTGGGTTCGGTTGTGACTTGTAAAAACAAAAAAGGGAAAACAGTAGTGTATACCTTTTTAGGTCCTTGGGAAGCAGAGATTGAAAAGAATATTTTGTCTTTTCAAGCTAAGTTAGCACAGTCAATTAAAGGATTTAAAGTGGGCGATACTTTTACATTTCATGATGAGGAATTTACAATAATGGAGCTTTCGAGTTATTTTTTAAAATAAGGAAATGTATGGCAAAGCTAGTCATAGCGACTCGAAACGTTCATAAGATACGGGAGATTCGAGAGATTATAGGTCCTTTGGTGACCTTTGATCTCTTGACTCTCCTTGATTTTCCATCTTATGTCCCTCCGGAAGAGACGGGTGTTACATTTTGTGAAAATGCCACTATAAAAGCAGTGGATGCGGCAAAAAAATTAGGATTATGGGCTCTTGCCGATGATTCCGGTCTTGTCGTTCCTTCTATTCAAGGGGAGCCCGGGGTTTATTCTGCTCGTTTTGCCGGTCCTCAAGCGACGGATAAGGAAAACCGAAAAAAGCTTTTACTTGTAATGGCTAAGATCCCTGAATCTGAGCGAATGGCTTATTTTGAGTGCTGTATGGCTCTTGCTTCTCCTTCTGGATTACAAAAATGCTGTTCTGCGACTTGTGAAGGAAAAATATTATTTCAAGAGCAGGGTGGCAGCGGTTTTGGATATGATTCTTTATTTGTAAAAAATGATTATCGTAAATCATTTGCTGAGATGGAATCTTCTGTAAAAAATAAAATTTCTCATCGTAGAAAAGCGCTTGATAAGATTTTATTATTTTTACTCTCAATTTCTGAGAGCTAATGCATTACGTTATTGATGGTTATAATCTTTTATTTCGTCTCCCCATTACAAAGAAGGGCTTTGCTTCTAAAAGAGAGGTTTTGATCACTCTTCTTCGCGGGGCTAAGATAACTTCTGCAGATCTTATTTTTGATGGCCAGAATCGGAAGGAAATGGAAGCGGAGTTTGTATATTTTGGCTCTATTTCTGTGGTTTTCACTTCTAAGGGGCAAACGGCGGATCAATATATTTTGTCTCGAGTTTCTTTGCATGCGAATGAAACGATTGTTACTTCCGACAAAAAGCTTTCCTCTCTTTTGACCTCAGAGGGATTTCGGGTGATTTCTTGTGAGGAGTTTATCCAAAGGTTAGTGAAGAAGGAAAGAAAAAGCAGTTCTACTTCTTCGGATTTTCAAGATACGAAAGCTAATATTGAAAGGTTGGAGAAGCTTTTTGAAAAAAGGCTTTTAGATGAAGAGAGTAAAAAATCTCATCGAGAAATATTCTAAAAGCCTTTTGTCTTACTGAATTTTTTCTTTTTTAAAATTTTTTCGAACCCATTTTACTAAGTCTTTCCACCCTTCGGGATCTTTGTAGGGAAGGGCTTTGGCTTCTTCGATAAGGTAAGTGACGTTTTTCCAATCGTCTAATTCAATACCTTTATCCAAGAACGGATCGAATCTAAAATATTTTTCTCCCAAGATTTGTGTACACTGGTAATGAGAGATATCGGCGGCTCCTTCCATAAAAACTGATAATAGAGGATTCGCAGGTGTCGGGGCTTTGGCAAAGGGGTTAAGAACCCATGGGGTGGCTCCCCAAGCGATATCTTTAAGAATGGCATTATGAGAAAGACCGGTTCCTATGGAAAGAAGGAATGTTTTTCCTATTTTTTTCTTTCCTTTTTTTTGGTCTATGGCTCTGGATAAAGCGACCATGCTAGGGTTATTAGCGACGACTCCTCCATCGACATAACCTTGGTAAGAAGGGAAGAAGGTGGGCGCTGCTGAGCTTCGTAAGATGGCGTCGATAGCGGTTGTTTTGCCATCCGGGCATCCCGGTTCTAAGTTATCTAAGATTTCAGGGCCCCAGTTCCCTTCTTCGGGATTGAAGAGTTGAAAGGAGACACTTAAGGCTTTTCTTTGTAAATCTTCGATTTTTAACTCATGAGGGATATATGTGGATAGGGCTTTTTCGAGATTAATGTTTTTATATTTTGGATTCAGGCGAAAAAGGTCGAATTTTTCTAATATTGAATAGGGCTCAAAAATTTTGTCGGCTTCTTTGGCATGTGACTTTCCGCAGGGCAAGCCCTGACGGCTTCAGTCTAGTTCGGCAACATAAT
>JBAXUO010000062.1:0-7997 GCA_037129625.1 Chlamydiota bacterium | reverse complement strand
CGTCCATTGCGACTTCATCTGAATCATGGAGAAAATCGACTGGAAAAATGGAAGATTGAAGATACGAGGTGAGATATTGAGTATAAGAAGGTAGTAGTGGGAGGGTTTTTTCTAACCAAAGGGCATTAGCGCTATGAAAATTTTCAAGTTGTAATGACTGAGCTATTTTTTGATAGGCAGGAGCAAAGAGATCTTTGTCTAAGTGAGTTTGAAGAACGGCTTGGATTTCTTTTTTAGTAGAATTTTCAGCACCGAAATATAAAGCTCCTAAGGCAGTGTAAATGGAAAAAGGAGAAAAGAAAAAATTAGAGGGTGTTTGTTTTTTTTGATTGTATAAAGAAATAGCAAAACGATTGTGGGATAAAACTAGACTTTCTTCTGCTACAAGTATATTAGAAAGCAGGAAGACAAAAAATAGTAGTTTGCGCATAAAAAACTCCTTCTGTAAAGAACAATAGCTGAATCATACTAACTACATTAAATGTAGAGTGAAGAATGATAGGGGATAGAAGGGATTTTTGTCTTTCATATAAAAAGCCTAAAAATAAAGAAAAGAAAAAAAGGCTTCCGACAATCGTGATATTGCCGAGTCCTTGGGTTGGAGAATAATGAAAAAGAGCAAAAAGAGAAGAGGATGCAACAATACCGATTTTTCTTCCTAATTGATGGACGAGAAAGGTTTGTAAGGCGCCTCTAAATAAAAATTCTTCCACGATGGGGGCATAAATAACGATAGTAGCGATGGCCACTGTTAAAAAAAAAGGGTGATGCTGAGTTAATCGTAAATATTCCACGACAGTTTGATTAGGAACTTCTTTATAGGAAAAGAAATACAAACAAAATCCTTCTAAAAGATGTTCTGCAAAAACGACAATGGGAAAAGCGATAAACCATGAAAGAAATCCTTGAAAACAATCTTGAGTGATCGAATGAGTGGAATTTTTCCAGATAGAATAAACGTATGGTTTTCCTGGATATCGAACATAGGCATAAAGAAAAAGACCAATGCATAAGACGACAAGAAAATTTGTCCAGAAAAAAGAATAGGGAACCCTTTGTAAAAGTTTTAAAAAAAAAGGGGCTAAGAAAAAATTAGCGCCAATATAGCCAAAGAAAAGAAAGATGACATGGGATAATGGGAAATAAAAAAGCCTCCGTTCTTGAGGGAGGCAAAAGTATCCAAACTTCTTTCCGTAAATAAGTAAGAAGACCGCCAGCAACCCAAAAATAATGGGTAATGCCAAGGGGTCTTCCGAATTTTTAACGGCCCACAGTGGATAAGAAGACATAATCATGAATCCGTGCACTAATCGATTTCGCAAGTTCAGCATGAGCTAAAGCCATGGGAGAGGATCGGTATTCTTCAGAACCCCAAGATATGCGGTTATAATCAGTTCGTAAAATGGTTTTGGGTGTGTAATAAGAGTCTTTAACGATTTCTTGTAGGATAATTTTTGGAGAAGCTCCTCTATTATCGATGACACGAAGGCGTGCTGCCATTTGTAGATTACTCGAGACATCCAGAGGGGCCATTTGTTGCCCTTGATATCCTTTAACAGGAACATTTTCATGTTGAATGAGTTCTATAAAAACAACAAATTCTTGTGTGGGATAAGCTTCTTTTACCCAAGAAAGATCAGAAGAAAAGGGATTCTGAGTTGTGGACAGTTTATCACATAATTCTTTGGATGGGATATATAGAGTGTTCAAATTGGCAACAATGGCTCGAATTTGTGAAGTGATTTCATCGGATAAGCTCCAAGGAATTTCATAGGAAGTCGAGTCAATGAGCGGTGCAATCGCAACTACAGGTTTTACTTTTCCGTCCTCGTGAAATCGAGTACAACAGGAATTTTGGTTTTTTTTATTTTGGCATGAAAGAACACAAACAGATAAACAAATAACTAATAAATAACGAAACATAAATTTTCCTCCAAAGATCTTTGAATTCCAAGTGTAACAAAATAAAATCATTCTTGACTAGAGGAGAATGAAGCTTCTAAAAAAAGCATCGTTAGTCGTGAGGAATAGGGGCCGAGAGCAGGCGTCTCGGTCCATAAATTCTCATGACGATGAAACTCTTCTTTAAAGCAAATCAGGAGTCTTTTTCAGCTCTTGATAGTAATCCGAGTTTTTGACATGTTTTTTTTCCTAATCTTGTGATTATTTCTGATCCAAGAAGACCCATTCCACATATGGCACAAGAAAAAATAAATGTACCTGCAATGGCAGTTCCCGTTTTTAGAGCCAAATGACTTGCAGCCCATATTTTATTAACAACACCTGCACTTTGCCATAGCTTTTTAAAACCTACAACCATTGTGGGTAATAGGGTTGCTATGCATATTTTTTCCGTAATGTGCTCATCATCATTTTTAAGTAAAAAAATACTTAAGCTTCCTACTACCGATGCAGCTATCGTTGTTTTTGATAATGAGCTCAAAGCGGCTGCGGTACCAACAACAGAAACACAAGCTCCCAATCCTTGACAAAATGTTTTATCTTTTTTTTCGAATAAAAATCCCAGAAAAACTCCAAGTCCCGATGCTATACCTAGAGCTTCATCCAAATGCTTTCTTCCAAAACCGTATAGGAATTCCTTATTTTTCATTAGGGTATATCCAAATGTTACTAAAGGTAAAATAAAGGTAAAAAGATTCCCAATCGTTTCAATTCTGTTGTTTAGGTTTGTTTCTCTTGATCGTGCTATATTATCATTAGTTCCTTCTGTTATTCGAAGCATGTTTTCTCCATGAGGTTTTTGAAATCAAAAAGGATATACAATTATTAAAATAATGTCATTACTCAATATGGGATCCGGGATTCATGGGAATTATTGTGAGTCTGCCAAGAAAAGTATCGCTAGTAGTGAGGAGTAGGGACCGAGGGTATACTTTTCGGTTAATAAATTCTCAGGACGATAGCCTTCTTGAGGTATCTCTTCTACAAAGAAAGTGTCTATCAGTCGTACCCATTTGTAGCCCACTCGAGGAGGGGGAAGGTGTAGAGTCATTTCCGTATGTGTTGGATTAAATGCCACATAAATATCTTGTTTAGTCGGGTTTTTTAACGTACATGCAAGTAGCCCTGAATTTTCTTGCCATTCGGGCTCAAATGGATTTTTTCCATGCCAATCAATATCCGAATCTTTTAAAAAGTGGTTTCGACAAAGGATCTGGGAGTGTGTTTTTCTAAATTGAATCAGAAAAGAAACAAAATGAAAAAGATTTTTATTTTGCTCGAGTTTATCCCATAAAAACCAATTTAATTCATTGTCATGGCACCAGGTGTTGTTGTTTCCTTTTTTAGTATGACCATACTCATCACCCATAAGAATCATGGGAACCCCTTGAGAAAGAAGTAGGGTTAGAAAGAAATTCCGAATTTGTTGGTCTCGTAATTTTTGTATTTTTGGATCACTCGTTTCTCCTTCCACTCCACAATTCCAACTTTCATTATAGTCTAGTCCATCTCGATTGTTTTCTTGATTAGACAAGTTGTCCTTATGATTATAGGAAACTAGATCCCTTAGAGAAAACCCGTCGTGCGCCGTGATAAAGTTGATGCTGCAAGCAGGGGTTTGCCAACGATCATAAAGGTCTTGAGATCCACAGAGACGACGAGCAAAAATACCTTTTTGAAAGTTGTCACCTTTTATAAAACGTCGGATGGTGTCACGATATTGGGAATTCCATTCGGACCAGCGCCCCCAACTGGGGAATTGCCCTTGCTGATATAACCCTCCGGCATCCCAAGGTTCTGCAATTAGTTTAACTTTGGAAAGAATAGAATCCATTTTAATGATTTTAAGAACCGAAGGTTGTGCCATGGGGTTTCCGTTATCTTCCCTAGTCAGAATAGAAGCTTCATCAAAACGAAATCCATCGACGTGCATTTCAGACACCCAGAATCTCAGACTGCTCAAAATGAGCTGTAAGACAGCATATTGATTACAATGAAAGGTATTTCCACAGCCGGAGTAGTTTAAGTAATTTCCGTTTTCATCCAGCATGTAGTATTCTGAATTGTCAATGCCCCGAAAGTTGTAGTAGTGGGTTTTATCATTTCCCTCTTCGGTATGGTTAAATACCACGTCAAGAATGACTTCTATACCGTTTTTATGAAGTTCTTTGACCATTTCTCGAAATTCTTGATGAGAACTGCCTATTTCTTTTGATGTGGCATACCGGTTCATCGGTTGGAAAAAATTGACAGGGGAATAGCCCCAGTAATTACAGAGTTGAATTTGTTCATTGGTATGGGAGAGGTAATGAGTTTCGTCGAATTCAAAGATGGGAAGGAGTTCTATTGCATTCACTCCTAGAGATTTTAGATAGGGTATTTTTTCGATGACTCCGAGAAAGGTTCCGGGTTTTTTAACCAGGCTGCTTGGCTGTTTTGTGAACCCTCTTACATGCATTTCGTAAATAATAAGATTTTCTAAGGGGAGGTTTGGTCTTCTTACGTCTTCCCAATCAAATTCTTCGAATAGGCAAGGGGAGTAAATACATTTATTGAAATCTTTGCTTTCTCGTTTTTCTTCCCAAATGATAGGGGTAGCGACTAGTTGGGCGTAAGGGTCTGATAATAAGAGGTCTTTTTTAAATAAGTGCCCTTTCTTTTCATCATAGGGGCCATCAAAGCGGTAGGCATACATAAAAGCGGCAGGGAGGTGTTTTACGAAAATATGCCAAACGTCTCCGGTACGATTTTTTTCTTTGTCTAAGGGGATTTCGAAAGATTCTGCTCCATTAAACAGGACTAAGATAGCTTGTGTAGCGTTTTTGGAAAAAATAGCAAAGTTGGTTCCGTGAAGGGTGCTGCTTAAGCCTAAAGGGAAGGGTCTCCCTGGAGAGGTCGTTATGGAAGAGAAAATAATAGAAGTCGACATTCTTTAGTACCTAGCTATGTAGTGGTTACTCTATCAAATAAGATTTTTTACAGCAAATTTGCTTTTTATATTTAGTTTGTGATATAATTAATATTTAACTCAAGTTAACGTGATCTTTAAATGAAAACGTTGGGTTAAGTGAATGAAAATAGATATAGTTGCAATTATTAGGATTTTTTTTATAAAATTATAAGCAAAAAAACAGAAGGAGGATTTCATGTCCTATGAGAATGCTAAGGCGAATTTAAAAGAATTTGCCCTTGAGTTGAAATTAGAACTTTCATTCGATGAAAATCATACATGTATTTTAGGAATAGATAATACGTTTTCTTTACATATTACGTATGAACCTAATTCGGATAAATTATATCTTTATGCTCCGATTTTAGATGGACTTCCTCAGGATCCAAAAATTCGCTTAAAGCTTTATGAGAATTTTCTAGAAGGTTCTCTTTTAGGCGGAAAAATGGCGGGTGGCGGCGTTGGAGTCGCTGTAAAAGAAGAGTTAATTCTTATGCATTGCGTTTTAGATATGGGACTGGGTGCTGATGTTAAAGCCCTTTCCAGATTTTCTGCGCTATTTGTAGAAGTGGTAGAACAGTGGAGAGCGATCGCAACTAAAATTTGTGCAGGTCAAGAACCTCCTCCCTTTACGATTCCGGGAATGCCGGGTCAGCCTCAAATAGGCGGACCTTCTGCTACAGGTCCTGGCATCTTATCAAAGCCTCCAGAAGGTTTTATCAAAATCTAATCTGAAATCGAAGGGTGTCCCTCTGTTGTAAACGGAAGGGGCCCTTCCGTTTTTTCCTCTAATGTTTTCAGTATTTCATTCACAGAAGATAGTGTAGTTTCTGATTTGTTTTTAATTCCTTCTTCGATGCGTTTTATGCTTGTCATTACCGTGGAGTGATCGCGGGTAAAAAGTTTTCCTATTTGTGTAAAGGGAATGTGTAATTGATTTTTGCATAGATACATAGCGATTTGTCTGGGCAAAGAACATTCTCGTGTTTGAGTTTTTCCTAATAAATCTTCTACGGTAATGCCAAAATGATCGGAAGTGATTTTGATGATTTTTTCAGGTGTCGCTTTTGCTTTTTCTTCTTCCAATAGAAGTGATTGCAAAGCTTCTTTGACCAAAGAAACTGTCCATTTTTTTTCTTTATCTAAATGGGAATGGAAAGTGAGAGCTTCCAGAGCTTTTTGCCATTTTTTCATAAGAGGAAATGTGGTTAGAAGAAACTGAATTATTTCCGGGGAAAGAATAAGTCCAAGCTCAAGAATTTTTTTTTCTATGAGAGTCGGCATATGTTCTTGGCCTAGAGGGTATAATTGGAGGGTGATTCCCCATTCAAAGCGACTTGTAAGACGAGGTTCAATAGAGGAAAGCTTTTGGGGCGGCGAGTTAGAAGTTAAAATGATTTGACTTCCCATGTGATGAAGGGCATTGAAGGTGTGAAAGAGTTCCTCTTGGGTTGCATTTTTATTGGCAAGCTCATGAATGTCATCGATGAGAAGAACGGTGACTTCTCGATAGGTTTTTCGAAATTCCTGCATTCTGCCCAAACGTATGGCTTGTATCACATGATCGGTAAATGTTTTAGCTTTTACAAAATAGGTCAAAAACCCTAATTCTTGCAGGCATCTAGTGCATCCCATAAGTAAATGCGTTTTTCCACTCCCGGAGGGTCCATAAAGATAGATAGGGTTAAATGTTGCGAGAGGTAAAGTGGGGTTTTTTGGTTTATGAGAGATAAAATCATAACCGACAAGTTCAGAAACAAGATCTAATGTATTTTGATTTTTTTCAGAGGGATAAAAAGAGGAAAGGAGGGCTTCAGGATGGAGAGCATTGGCTTCAATTTGGAAAGTGCTTTCTTCTTTCACATCTTCTTTTCGACTCTGTTTTTTGGGGTAGTCTAGATGAACTTGGATCGGGCGATGATTGCTATTAAAAAAGTTTTTTTTTACAAGCGGTCTAACATGTTCTTCAAAGAAAGTAACTTGAAAATAGCTCTCTGCTTCTAAATAGAGATTGCCCGCATCGAATCGAACAATTTTTAACGGAGAGATCCATTTTTCTACGGAAGTTTGCCCTAAGGTTTTTTCAATCTCCCGTAGAAAGTCCTTCCATTGCTTCATCTTTTTTTCACAACAATTTGTGGCATTTTTACTTGATATTTCATCGTATACCATTGTTGCAAGACACCTAAAAGCATGGAAGATAACCAATATAAGTTAAGACCGGAGGGGAAGTTATAAAACATTACGGAAAAAACAATGGTCATAATAGTTCCCATCATTTGTTGCTGTTTTTGCTGGTCGGTTAATTGAGATTTGTCTTTGGGCAGGGGGGATGAGATCTTTTGTTGTAAGAACATGGCACCTCCTAAAATAATAGGAAGAAGATGGAACTGTGTTCCGATAAAGAAGATCGGGTATCCCCAAGAAAAGAGGACGTCAGGTGATGTTAAATTATCGATCCATCCCGGGATAAAACTGGCGCCACGAAGATCAAAAGTTGATTTTAAAAGATCGAACATTCCGAAAAGGAAAGGCATTTGGATAAGAAGTGGAAAGCAACCGGTAAAAGGGTTAGCCCCTTTTTCTCGATAAAGTTGCATGATTTCTACTTGTGCTTTTTTGGGATCTTTTTTGTATTTATTTTGGATCTGAGTCACTTGAGGTGCGAGCATCTGCATTTTAGCCATGGATTTAATGGACCAGGCATTTAATGGATAGAGCATGATTCGAAGAGCAATGGTTAGTAAAATAATGGAAAATCCCCAAGATGAGGTGAGATGATAAAAGGCTTTCATCAGAAATAGGAGAAATTTAGCAAATGGCTCAGAGATAAAAGAAAACCAGCCGTGAAAACTTTGGGCTCCTAAAAAATCGGGGTTTTCTTTTGTGATATGATTTTCATAAATCATATCCACTGTTTTCAAAAGACTATTTTGAAAAGGTCCTGTGAAAAGACGAAACTTTACGGTTTGTTCGGTGGAAGGTAGAGGGAGCGACATTAGGTATCCGGGATAGTTTTCTGCTGGATATAAGTTATATTGTGGGTCAATTAGGGTAAGTCGTGTGTGAATCATTGCTCCACTGG
>JBAXUO010000061.1:0-8041 GCA_037129625.1 Chlamydiota bacterium | reverse complement strand
GAAGAGAAAATCATTGTGAGATAACCATTCAACATGAGGAAATAAACAAATTTTACGAGAACTTTGTTTTTTAGAAATGGCAAAAATTGGAATATCTATCAGTTCTTGAAATCGGGAGTCATCATACGTGTCGTGAATTCCAATCACAAAGTCAATATCGGGAATAGGAAGGTGTTTCAGTGTTTTTCGTAAAAAAGCAATCCATTTTTGTAGCCTGGGATGGGAAGAGAAAGGAGTATATAGGATTTTATTATCTTTTATTTGAATATGAAAAAGCAATAGATTCTGGTTAGGAAATGTTTTTTCTACTCTAGTTAGGTTCTCTTTTATTCTTTCCTTAGAAATTTTTGAAGATGAAAAAAAAGAAAGCTCTTTTTCAATTTGTTGAAGAGCCCAATGAGGAAGTTCGTGAATTTTACGTATAAGTTTTTGAGAATCAGCTTTGGGATTGGTTTTTTTTTTAAAGTAAAATTCTCTTAGTGAATTAAACATAGTCTTTCTTAAGTCAAATAATGGCAGTTTCCAATATTGGAGAAAGACCTTTTTTTTCTGAACACACTAGTAGTGAGATAGTAGCGAAGCGGTTGATATAAAGACAAAATATTATCTGCTTCCCAAAATTTATCTTGAACTTTTTCCGATCTAATAAAGAAAGCGTTTGTTCCAGTTATGTTGCAACCAATTAAGGAGTATTGTTTTTTCCTTAAAAGCTGGACTAGAGACTGTAAAGATGCTCCTGTTTCTTCTTTACCGTTCCATTGATAACTCTGATCATATTTCATTATCCACTGTATCGGAGGAGGAAAATGAGCATTATATTCTGTGACAATGATTTGAGGGGTATATACGGAAAGAATGGTTTCGAGAATATGATAATCATTGCCATCTAAATCTATGCTAAGAAGACCAATTTCAGGTGGTGTTTTAGCGCATTGAAGAGAAGTTAAGATATTATCTTTAGTTATATAGCTGTGAATTAATTGTAATTTTTTGTTTTCAAGAAAAGATGAAAAAGTTTTTTTTATCTTTTGACAATGTTTGGGAGATCCTTCCATCCAAGTTCCTTGCCATCCTTGTAAAAGAAGACAAAGAGTATTGTTTTCAGCTCCATCTTCAACTCCAAGTTCTAAAAATGTTTTAGATTGAGGGGGGGCACGTCGACAAATTTCTTCCAAAATTCCATCTTCTTCATTTTGTGAAAAGAATTTTTTTCCAAAGGACTCTAGTCGATGATCTTTTGCATAATTTCCCTGATCTAATAGATGATGATAGGTTATAAGTCCTAGATTTTCATTGATTTCTTCTACAAAGAATTTTTTTCGGATATTTTTACATTTTTCTTTTAGGTAACTAAACATGATATCAAGACCTATGGTAAAAAACATATAGTGCCATTTTGTATATTTCAAAGCAATCTGGCTGAAAAGATTTGTGTACAAAGGAAGGAAATCTTTGCTACAGTCTCAGTCAGAAATGATATTTTTCTAGAGGATATTGAAAAAAAGATCTGCTGAGGATGAGAAATATGCTTTGTGAAATCATGAAAAGAAAGCTAAAAAAAACAGCAAACTATTTTGGATTCCAATTGATGAGGTGCCCAAAGATACAAGATGCTTCTCATTATGAATGTATCACTCCAAATGCTACCTACGCTCCATGGAAACAAAATTCTCAATTTATGGCAACTTATGAGAAAATTAAATCTCATACCCTGCTTGATATTTATCGATGTTTTGAACTTTGGAATTTAGTCGAACAAAGTAGTAAGTTACAAGGTTCTTTAATCGAAATCGGGACATGGAGAGGGGGTAGTGGTGCTATTATCGCTACAAGGGCTAATCTATCCCACATTTCTGATCCTGTCTATTTATGTGATACCTTCTCCGGTGTTGTTAAAACTGGGCAAAAGGATACCTTTTATAAGGGAAGGGAGCATTCGGACACATCCCTCGCTATTGTAGAAGAGCTTATATATACTAAGCTTGGTTTAGAAAAAGTTAAAATTTTGCAAGGCATTTTTCCCGATGATACGGCCCGATGTATAGAAGATAAGTTATTTAGATTTTGTCATATAGATGTGGATGCTTTTAGATCTGCTCAAGAGATTGTCTCTTGGATTTGGGATAAAATGACTGTAGGGGGAGTGATTGTTTTTGATGATTATGGATTTGAGACTTGTCAGGGCATCACATCCTTTGTAAATGAATATAAACACAAGAAGGATTGCTTGTTTCTACACAATCTCAATGGACATGCGATTTTTGTGAAACTTGCTGCAATTTTGTGAGCTTTTGAAGAGAAGAACTGGGGGTTTTTCGAAATTTCATTTCGATAAGCATCGCCTCTTCTTTCCCTGTGTTTTCAAAAGAACAACTTTGATTGTCAGCTAGTATAAAAGTTTCTTTTTCTTGTAAGGAATAACTTCTCGTTCCTTCTAGAGCTTTTAGAGATCCCTTAACAAGGGTAAATTGACTATTATTGTGAAAACAATCAGTTTTTTTGTCAGGGTGAATCACAATTTTTCGAAGGGTAAAATTTTCATCTTCTTGTAATAAATGATAGAATCCCCAGCTATGTGAAATAGAAGGGCTTTTTTCTTTTCTCATGTCCATTAAAGCTTTGATTTTTTGCGATTCTCCTTTTTTGGATATGAAAAGACCTTCTTTTGTATGTACTACGAGTATGTTCTCTAGTCCGGCTAAACACATAAAATGATGATCGGAAATCAGTAAGCTGTTTTTAGTGTCGACATCTACAATATTCCCAATTTTTACATTTCCTTCTGGGCATTTTTCTAGGATTTCATAAACCCCATCCCAAGAACCGACATCGGACCATTGAACGGACAGGGGGTACATGGAAATGTTTTTTGTCTTTTCCATGACAGCATAGTCTATAGAAATAGAAGGCATCAGAGAAAAGTTTTTAAGTGCAGATTCGTAGCCTTCTTCACAAAGAGATTGAATGAAAGGGGCATAAAGAGACAGCTCTTTCCAAAAAGTTTGGATAGAAAAAAAGAACATACCGCAGTTCCAGAAGTAGTTTTTTTGATTGCAATAGAACAGGGCTTTATCTAGTGAGGGTTTTTCTACAAATTCTTCTACTACATAAGTAGTTTTGTGCTTTTTCCCAATGCGAAGATAGCCAAAGCCGGTTTCAGGCCTTGACGGTTTGGCTCCGAAGGTGACGATGGTTTCTTCCGTAAGTTGAGAGATTTGTTCTACATCATCCAACCAAAGGTTTTCAGGCGATATCCAGTGGTCTGAAGGAAGGACGAGAATTTTTTCATCTTGCTTAACATGTAATACGTCATGGAAAAATTGAACACCTAAGGCGATAGCAGGTGCCGTGTTTTTGGGGCAAGGCTCAATAAGTATGTGAACGGGCTTTGAAAAAATAGAAAGATCCTTTTCTACAAGATCTTGATATTTTTTTTGAGTGATGACTACGATTTCTTGGATTAGAGGGGAGTTGATAAGTCTTTGGATAGTTTTTTGCAGAAGGGTCTGATTATCTTGGCTAAAGGTGAGAAATTGTTTGGGACGATCTTCTTGAGAAAAGGGCCAAAGTCTTGTGCCTCCCCCTCCGGCTAGAATTAAGGCATGGATCATTGTAAAAACTCCTCATATTTTTGTTTTACATAGGTTTGTATTTCCTGTGTAAAACGTTCTTTTGAGAAACGAAGGGCATTTTTTCGAATCACCAATGGATCTAGTTCCGTTTTTTCAAATTCTTGAATCGCTTGGTAAAGACTCTCTTGGGTCTGTTCGTGAAAAAAAAGCCCTGTTTGATGGGGGATGACTGTTTCCAAAACTCCACCTTTTCCATAGGCAATGACAGGGGTTCCTGAACATTGAGCTTCAACAGGAAGGATACCAAAATCTTCCCTAGCAGCAAAAACAAAGGCTTTTGCTTTTTGCAGGTATTGTTTTAAAACCGCATCCGGCTGATAGCCTAAAAGCTCAATGTTTTTTTTTGCTTTAGATTTTATTTTTGAAAATTCGGGTCCATCTCCAATTACAACGAGCTTTTTATCAGGCATGGAGGCAAATGCTTCAACTATTAGATCTATTTTTTTATAGGGAACCATGCGTGAGGCAGTTAAATAAAAGGGTTCTTTTTTTGTTTCGAGAGAAAAAGAAAGGGTGTCTACGGGTGGATAAATAACCGTAGCTTCTTTTCCATATGTTTTTTTGATACGTTTGGCAATGTAGTGAGAATTGGCAATGAAGGCATCAACTCTTGAAGCAGAGTTTTGATCCCATTGTCTAAGATAATGTAAGACAGTTTTGGCTATTTTTCCTTTGATTCCTTTGTGAAGGTTCATTTCTTGTAGGTAGTGATGGTATAGATCCCAGGCATATCTCATGGGGGTATGGCAATAACAAATATGCAGTTGCTCTGCATGGGTTAGGATCCCTTTCGCAACGGCATGGGAGGAAGATAGAATTAAATCATATGAGGAGAGATCAAATTGTTCGATGGCTAGAGGAAAAAAGGGAAGGTAATTTCGATATTTTGTTGAGGCGAAGGGAAGCTTTTGTATAAAAGAAGTAATAATCTCTTGGTTCTCAAAAAAAGACCCAGCAATACCTTTCTTATTTTGGACGAGAGTGTAGATGGGGGAAGGAAAAGATTCAGATAGGGCTTGCAGTACTTTTTCTCCGCCTCCTATGGAAACGAGCCAATCATGAACTAAAGCACTCTTCATGCAAAACCTTTATGTATTTTTGTGCAGTAATATCCCAAGAAAATGTCTGAGCGTGTGCTATTCCTTTTTGTCGTAAAGATTCCCGTAAAATTGGATTATTTTCAATCTCTTTCATTGCTTTTGTAAGCTCTTCTTTATCATAGGGATTGATGTAGAGAGCTGCTTCTTTACAAACTTCAGGGATGCTTGCTGCAGAAGAGGCAATTACAGGGCATCCATAGGTCATGGCCTCGAGAGGTGGAAGCCCAAATCCTTCATAAAAAGAAGGGAAAACAAATGCGGTGGCAGAAGAGTAAAATACCGGGAGCTCTTCGTCAGTTATGTCAGAAAAGACAAGAACTCTTTTTTCTAACTTTTTTTCTTGGATGAGAGAGTGAATGTTTTCTGTATGAGCAAAGCCTTTGTATTTTCCAACGATAACTAGGTAACAATCTGTAGAATGCAAATTGGCAAAAGCCTCTATGAGTCCTTTAATGTTTTTATGGGGTTTGCAGTTGCCTACGAAAAGAAAAAAGCGCGAGGGGAGATTGTACTTGGAAAGAATTTCTTGGTGTTTTTGTTGGGTCAGGTTTTTTTTGTCGATAGAACCGTTGGGAATTACAGCTATTTTTTCTGGATTTATGGAGAGGTGTTTTTTCATTTCCTCCAAGGAAAATTGAGAAATGGTGAAAACTTTTGCTGCTGTTTTTACAGCAAAAGGGATGACTATTTTTGTATAGAGTTTTTCTGTGACTTTAAGAGTTGAAAAGTAAGCAAAGTGATATAGATCATGAATGGTGACTATTCTTTTTTTTGCCCGTATGGGAAGCAAAGGGACTGCAAAGTGTGGGGACCAAAAAAGATCGCATGTTGGGATGATTCTAGGTAGTTGCAATTGTTCTTGAAGGGAATAAATAGGCGCTGAAGAGAAAAGCAAAGAATAAGAAGAAATCCAAGGTTCTTTTTTTGCGGCTTCCGGATGAACGATCAAGGAGAGCATAATGTTTGGATCATTTTTTAAACGTGGAATGAGATTTTTTAAATATGTCCCTATCCCTGAATTGCTTAACATCCTAGCATCTATACATAAGTGTTTTGTAGGTAAATTCTTCATTGAGATCCTTGAGGATAAACAAGAGACTCTGTCTCATTTTTTTGAGGATGTTTTGCTAGCAGAAAAGCGGCAATGAACCAATAGAAACACATGGTTGGGATAAGTAAAAGAGCTCCATCGGCGCCTGCGATGATAAGATAAATACAAAGACCTAAGGCTAGAGCTTTCTCTACTGAAGATAAAGTTTTAGAAAAGGCGAGGAGAAGAGGCATTGTCATAGCGAAAAGAAAGGTGATTAGACCAAAAATGCCAAAATTTTTTCCTATCCCTAGGTATACAATTTCATCTATTACAAAAAAAGGTTGAGTGCTTAAGAAAGAAATGTCAGAGATTCCAATGAAAGAATCTATTCTTCCTCCTAGATTTTTGCCCATTAAGAAATTGGATGAAAATTTAAAATACCAAGGAATAAGAAAAAAAAAGCCTAGAAAGAGAAGAGAACTTAGCCAAAAAGAAGATTTTTTATTTTTAGCGATGAAAATCGAGTAGAGAATCTCGTGAAGAAGAAGTCCTATCCAAACGGTTCGAGATAAAGTGAGGATAAGAGCTAATCTAACGATAAGTTTTTTCCATTGGCTATTTTCAAGGTAGGTGTAAAGGGGAAGTAACATGAGCATGTAGATACCATAGAGATTTCCATTGTTGTAGGTAGAGATTAGTTTAAAAACCAATCCTTTATCAATGTGTTTTTCTTCGAGATGCCCCATGTCATTAAAATTAACAGTTAAAAACGGGATTTCTATAAATTTCAAAGTGATTTGTTTATAAAAAAATAGAAAAATTCCATAAATGGCCACGAAAAGCATTCCTTTTTTTAATAATCGATAGAAAAAAGGAAGGTCTAATTTTTCTAATTGGCTTGAAAAAAGAAGAAAAAAAACTATGGGCAAATAGGTAAAGCTTAAAACTAAAGCAAACACAAATCCAAGAATGGAAAACCCGTTGTTGATAAGAGTGTAAAGGTAAATAACCTGAAAGGGTATGGTTGCTAAAAAGGCGTATAGATGGTCTTTGGAGATTCGATAGAAGTTTCTAAAAAAAGAAAATAAAGAGAAAAGTCCTAAAAACATATATCCCCAAGTTAGAGGGATGTCCACTATTTTGAAGCCACCTTTTGGAAAAAAAAGGAGAAAAAGGACAAGAAGAAAAATGGCAATTTTTGAAAAAGGGATTTTTTTAGAAATTACAATCATTTTTTTGTAGCTGTAAAAATGTTGAAAGTTTCATTCTAACGATAGATTTTTTTGTATGGAAGACCTTTTCAATCCACAGTAATAAGTTGGTAGATTATATTTGTTTATACCGCAAATTTCTTAACCGTTGCTGAAAAATAAAAGAAAGCATCATTATCTGAAAAAAATTAAGGAGTAATTTATGTTGTTTGCTTACGGAGATCCGGGAACAGGAAGTCTTATATGGCAGATTTTGATGGCTCTTTTTGTCAGTGGCCTTTTTTATGTAAAAAGAATCTACTATTGGTTTCAAAAGAAGTTCTGCAAAAAAAAGAATAGTTCTGAGGAATAATGAAAGCCTCTTTTCGTGATCCGGAAGGGAGCACACTTCTTATAGATGATAAAGTTTTTCGTTTTGTTTTATCTAAGGGAATGGATGATTTCTCTTCTACCATTCATTCTTGTTCCTTGAAAAAAATGATTCAGGAAAAAAAATTCATATCTTTTTCTGTGTTGGAAAAAGATATGTTACAGGGACTTCTTAAAAATCCAAAATTTGAATCTCACTATTTTCGATATTCTCCTTCATTAGTTGTAGAGCACCCTAAAATAGATTTTCCGAGTTATCCATATGAATGGGCTCCAGAGATGCTACATCAAGCAGCCCTTTTAACGATCGATTTGGCTGAGCAGCTTTTTCAAGAAGGTTTAGGTATTAAAGATGCTTCTCCTTATAACATTTTGTTTGAAGGCCCAAATCCTATATTTATTGATTTTTCATCTGTAGAAAAACGATCGAAAGAATCTCCTCTATGGCTTCCTTATGCGCAATTTATCCATACCTTTTTATTTCCCCTTTTACTTCATAACAAACGTAAAATGACTCTAAAGCAGATTTTCTTATCTAATAGAGAAGGTATTTCTTTGAAAGAAATGTATGATTTTCTTGGCTTTTTTTCTGTTTTCACACAGAAAGCTTCTTCATTAGTTTTTTTTCCTTATTGGTGTTCCCGCCTTATAAAATTGAAATCCCTATATCAACCAAGAAAAACATCACCTCTTTTA
>JBAXUO010000060.1:0-8052 GCA_037129625.1 Chlamydiota bacterium | reverse complement strand
ATTGATGTGGTTATCTTGTGCGGAAAAAAAGATAAGGATGTGTTGCATCTGGCTATTGATTCGATCCGGAAATATGGGAAAGATATTCGTAAGGTGGTGGTTGTTTCTCCCGAAAAATTTACCAATTCTGCCGAATGGTTTGATGAGAAAAATTATCCTTTTAGTAAAAAAGATGTGATTAGGGAGATTTTTCAAGATGAGAAAAAAGCAGAGGAGTATTTACAAACTCCTAAAAATCGGGCGAACTGGTTATATCAACAGCTTTTAAAGTTCTATGCCCCTTTTGTAATTCCGGGTCTTGGTTCTCATGTGTTAGTGTTGGACTCGGAAGTGATATTTCTAAAGCCTGTAGCTTTCTTAGGCGAAAATGGGGAATCTCTTTTTCCTGTAGGAACGGAACATTATGAGCCTTACTTTGAGCATGCCAAACGATTGATTCCCGGGTTTACTAAAGTTTTCCCCTCCTTTTCAGGGATCTGCCATCATATGATCTTTCAAAAAGAAATCCTTCAAGATCTTTTTCATACGGTGGAAGGGGTTCATCATACCGAGTTTTGGAAAGCTTTTTGTCGCTGTTGCGATCATAAAGAGCTTTTTGGTTCTTTTGCTTCAGAATATGAGATCTATTTCAATTATGTTTTTATTAGAACGGATCAAATGAAAATCCGTCCTTTGAAATGGATGAATATTCCGGAACTTCGCTTATCCCATTATAAAAGGCAGGGGTATGATTTTGTAGCGTATCAAGACTGGTGTAGGAGGACAACTCCGAAAGAAAAGAAAGGATTTTTTCATAAAATAGCGAAATGGTTTTCTAAAAAAACCTAAAAATTCTTAGCCATTATTATCTAAACGTGTACGCATATCTTCTAGGACCTTGGAATAATGATCGATGCCAAAAACAAAGGTTTGATAGAGTTTCTTGTCATCTTCAATAGTGATTTTTTCTTGAGAAGGTAAAGTGCCTTTTATAACTTTTAAAACTTGTTGTTTATAAATAAAAGTGTTTTTTAGCATTTTTAAAACTAAGTTAGCTACGGATAGGTTGAATTTGAAAAATTCATTATCTATTAAATGAATTTGATTGGGTGGTTCGGCTAAACGTTTTTTTACCTCGTCTAGAATTTGTAAAACGTAGTGGGAAAGGGATACTTGTATGCGAATCCAAGATCTTGATAGGATGTTTGTCTCTTTATCCAACTGCTCTTTAAAATATTTGTCACAGATGAGATCTTTTAAAATAGAAACGGCTACACTCGTGTGAGCGGCGTCCATTATATGTTCATTTTTTTTACACCATGCGCGTCCCCAAAGGGCTCCGGCGGCTACGGCTATCGTTTGGATAGGATTACGAAACGGAATAAAAAAGCGGAAAGGAGCCCAATTTCTAACCAGGAGGAAGGTTGCAATACCGGAGGCTGTTAGCGCCACTTCTTTTTTGTGTTCTTTTATGAAAGTGGGGATAGTTCCGGGAGGGAGGCTTCGATAGCCAAATGAGGCCCATTCGCAACCTTTATGAGCTATTTCTATGGCTTTTTGGGCAAGCTCTTTGGCTTTAACTTTACCGATGGAAAAAATGTTATGTGCTTTTTCAATAGTGGTTAAGGGTGTGGGCGGCGGTAAGATGGCTACGGAGGGGGGTGCAATCGGGGTTTTTGGGGAGGCTATCCAATTATAATTTTTTTTGAAACGCTCTATTAGCGTACAAGGAATAACAGTAAATAATCTTACAATAAAAAGAAAAATGGAAAAAACTAATTTTATTATTATAATGCAAACTTCTGAGATTTTTTTACAAATTGAAGATACTTTTACAAATGAAGTGTTATTTGAAAGATGGTTTGCAGGTATGGGTTGAATCGCATGCGTCATAAAATCCCATGGGTTTGTCTTTAAAACGCAATTATGTTAAACAATAGTCTAATAAAAAAGAACTAAAATGAAAGTGATGTAATATTAAAAATTACATTCTATAAAGTGTCTTGAGACCCAAAATCCAAAGCCCTTTTTCTAAAATCCGAGCCGTCAGCTCACATAGGGCAAGCCTCTCTTTTTCTTCTTCCGAGCCTTCCACACGGCAATCGCGAAAAAAGGCATGAAATTTCTCCGCAAGCTCATAGAGATAGTCGCAGAGTCGATTAGGAAGAAGGTCCGTGGTGAGCATATCAAGATTTTCACCAAACTTTCGTAAATGCAATCCCAAAGCAATTTCCGAAGGGTGCTTTAAAGAGATAGAGCTTTGAAGAATCTCTTCGGTTTTAGCTTGGGTTTTTCTCTTGATACCCATAATGCGCACGTAAGCATATAAAAGAAAAGGAGCCGTATTCCCTTCAAATTTTAACATGCGCTCATAACTAAAAAGATAGTCCTTCACACGATGGCAGGAAAGATCGGCATATTTAATAGCATCAATACCTAAAATTTGCCCTAAATTATGGGCTTCTTTTTCTTCTAAATCAGGGATGCGTTCTTGTAAAATTTTAGAAGCATGTTCCATCGCTTCTGTAAGTAAATCGATTAACTTTTCGGTTTTTCCGGAACGGGTGCGGAATTTCTTTCCATCCGACCCTAAAACTAAACCAAAAGGAACATGGTCAAAAGAGGTTTTTTTAGGATCGATATATCCGGCGAGGACAGCAGCTTCATGGATCATTTTAAAATGAAGACTTTGTCCTGCATCCGTGACGATGATAATGCGATCCGCTTTTTCAACCTCTACACGATGACGAAATCCTGCCAGATCGGTGGTGTCATAGTTGAAGGCTCCATCTGATTTTTGAATCATGATAGGAAGAGGATTCCCTTCTCGATTGGTAAACCCTGTAAGAAAAATACACTTGGCTCCATCGGATATTTGGATGATTCCTTTTTTTTCTAAATCGAGAATAATACCGGGTAAAAAAGGGTTATAAAAAGATTCTCCCCTTTCCAAAATTTTGACATCCAAAATATCGTAGATTTCCTGAAAAGCCTTTCTTGAGATATCACAAATCACTTTCCAAGAAAAAAGAGCCTCTTTTTCTCCACTTTGTAAAGAAACGACTTCATTTTGAGATTCTTTTTTGAAAATAGGGTCTTCATCGAAGCGTTTTTTCGACTCTTTATACCAGATAGTTAAATCAGGTAAAGTCGCGATGGTTGTTCCCTGCAAAATGTCCGGATGTTCTTTTTTGAGGTAGGTGATAAGCATTCCGAATTGAGAACCCCAGTCTCCTACATGATTTAATCGAAGAACGTCATGGCCAAGAAATTCAAAAAGGCGGGCTAGACAATCGCCGATAATCGTAGATCGTAAATGGCCTACATGAAGTTCTTTAGCGATGTTTGGCGACGAGAAATCGATAATGATGCGACTAGGGGTTTTTGCAATTTTAGCCCCTAAATGAGGGTCGTGAAGGGCTTGATTGAGCTCTTGAGATAGAAATGCAGGCGTTAATGTGATATTGATAAATCCGGGCCCAGCCACTGTGACAGAAGAAAATATCGGATCAGATGACAAAACTAAACGGATAGAATCGGCAATTTCTTTTGGATTTTTGTGAAGAAGTTTTCCCAGTTTTAAAGCGTTATTGCATTGATATTGTCCCAAAGTTTCTTCCATGCAAGGAGTGACTTCGGCGATTTGCCATTGGGGATCTATATCAGAAAAAACTTTTTGGATCGCTGCTTGGCAGCGACCCTGAATAATAGAAAGTAATGTATCCATTTTTTAATGAAAGTAAAGAGGTTCCGTTCGTTTTCCAATTCCATATTTTAATCGGTAATCAGCTAAAGAGATGGCTGCTTTTTGAGTAGAGATTTGATTTTTTTCAGAGATCTCATAGATTGACATCAAAGTATCAAAGATTTTGTGAGTCTTTTCTTTAGGGGCGGATGGATGATATCCATTTTTAGAAAGTTCTCCTATCACATTGATAAGACCGCCTGCATTAATAACGAAGTCCGGGGCGTAGAGAATTCCTTTTTCAAATAGTTTAACAGCAATTTCTTCTTTTTGGATCTGATTATTAGCGCAACCGGCAATAGCTTTACAACGTAGAAGAGGCAGGGTTTTTTCATTAATAGCGCCTCCCATTGCACAAGGGGCAAAAACATCGCATTCTATTGAGAAGATATCTTCCGGTTTGACCCCTTTGCATCCATAGAGTTTTTCAGCTTTTTGGATTTTTAAAGAGTCGATATCGGTAACTATGAGATCAGCTCCTTCCCAAAAGAGGAAACGAAGGAGTTCTTGTCCGACGTGTCCAAGACCTTGAACGGCAATTTTTCTTTTCAAAACAGAAGGGCTTCCAAACTTTTTTTGTAGAACCGATTGAATGCCTCGAAAGGTTCCCCAAGCAGTGAATGGGGAAGGGTCTCCGCTTCCATTGGCTCCGGGAAGACCGGTGACGTAAGGGGTCGTTTTTCGGATATGTAACATGTCTTCCAAGGTGGAACCGACGTCTTCTGCGCAAATATACTTTCCTTTTAGTTCATTAACGGCATGTGCAAAGGAAGTAAGGAGTTCAGGAGTTTTTTCTGTTTTTGGGTTGGCGATAATGACGCTCTTTCCGCCTCCAAATTCACTATCGGACATAGCAGACTTGTAAGTCATTCCTCTAGAAAGGTTTAAAACGTCTTGTAAGGCTTCTTCAAAAGTAGCATAGGGGTGGATTCGGGTGCCGCCAAGAGCGGGTCCAAGTGTAGTGTTATGGATGGAGATAATAGCGCTAAGTTTTGTGGAAGGGTCTTGTACGTGGAGGACCTCTTCATAGCCTGGAACTACAATTTGTTTAAAAGAAACGGAATGTTTTGCTTTTGGAACGACTTTAACTTGAGGCGTTTCTGTTCTTGTGCTCATTATTACCCCTAATTGTTAGATTTAAAAGAATACAATTTACCAAGATTAAACATCAAAAGCAACTGAATTATTTCCTTTTCGGCTTGATCAATAATCCCGAGTGACGGTAGACTTACCTATCTGCAGCAAAGATTTTCTATGTAAAAGTGCTGTTTAGGAAATTTTTATAGATAAGGGGCTTGTAATGGCAGCGTGTGTTCTTACCGAAGATGTAAAGAAAAAACTTCTCTCTTTTTTAAAAAAGGGACGTAAAGTAGATCTTTTAGCGGCTTATATGTTTTTTCTCGAAACCAGATATCATTTGCAACCGGTTATTTTTCCCAGAGAAAAAGCAATTTACCAGAGTTTAGACATCCTTCTGGAGCACTTAGAAAAAGAAAAAAAATTGTGGAGAGAGACGGAGATACGGATTCAGTTTGGTCAGCAAAGTGTGGATGAGCAGACAAAGAAAGTTTATATTTGCCCTTTTTCCGGAAAGGTTTTTGGAGATAATACCCATCCGAACCCTCAAGATTCGATATATGATTGGGTTTCCACTTGTCCTGAAAATAAAGAGATAGTCGGTGGCTTGCGATCCAAGCGTTTCTTTGTTTCCGAAGATCCCGATATAATCAAGAATTATATCGTTAAAAGAAAAGAACCTATTAACAAAGTGGTGTTTTCTTCTTTGATATCGGGGAAGTTGTTTAACAGTAAAGAAGCTGTTATTGAAGATTTTAAGAAAAATCATATCAAGTTCTTAAGCCTTTTTGAAGTCCAAAATCAAAATCGATTCCAAATTGAACCTAACTTTTTGGAGTTTTTGCAAAAACACTTAAGTGAAGAGAAAATTTCTTCCTTTGTTGATGCTCTAGCTGATCTCAAAGAGTTTCAACCTTATGTAGAGCAATGGACGAAAGAAGAGAAAGCATAGAGTATCTGTCTCATAGTTCGGAAGAGACTCTTCGACATGGAGAGGCTTTTGGTTCTTTGCTTTGTGAAAATCAAGTGGTGGCTTTTTTTGGTGATTTAGGTTCTGGAAAAACTACTTTTATCAAAGGGATTGCGAAACAAATTTGTAAAGTCCCTTTACATTCTGTGGTCAGTCCTACATTTACTTATTTACATGTGTATACCGGACAGGTGGATATCTTTCATTTTGATTTGTATCGGATTCCTTCTAGAGAGGCTTTTATTGGGTTGGGCTTTCACGAGTATTTAGGAAAAGATGGGATTTGTTTGATTGAATGGGCGGAACATATTTCTTCTCTTCTTCCTGAGAATACCATTCACGTAAATATAGAGACTCTTAGTGAAACAAGTCGCAAAATATCGGTTGTATTATGATTGAAGTGGAGTGGATTGGAGCTTGTGGGTTGGAAGTGGAGTTTCCTAAAAGAAGACTTCCCGAAATAGCTTTAGTGGGAAGATCCAATGTGGGAAAATCGAGTTTGATTAACCATTTTTTACAAAGAAAAAAAATTGCTAAAGTCTCTTCGACTCCGGGTAAAACCCAAACAATTAATTTTTTCTTGGTAAATGATGCTTTTTTTCTTGTTGATTTACCCGGATATGGGTTTGCTAAGGCCCCAATTGCTTTGCAACAAAAGTGGTGTTCTTTAGTGGATCATTATATTCAAACAAGAGATACCCTTCGCCTTCTTTTATTTTTGGTAGATAGCCGCTATCCCCCCTCTAAAGAGGATGCTCTTTTTTTTACTTGGGCGTCTCAGAATTCCGCACCGATTCTTTTAGTGATTACAAAAATTGATACCCTACCTAAATGTGCTGTAGATAGGAAAGTTTCGGATGCGGTAGGCTTTTTTAGATCTTTAGCGCCGAATTATCCCTTTGAGTATGTCTCCTATTCTATTTACGAGACGGAAGGGAGACGCTCCCTTTGGCAAAGGATAGAAAAACTTTTGCATACCCAATCTGAACTAGGAGGCTTTCATGGGACTACTAAAAAATGATATTTTCGTTTGTATAGACTGCGAAACGACGGGCCTCGATGTGGATTTAGATCGGATTATTGAAGTGGCTGTCATCCAATTTTCTTTTGAAACAAAAGTTAATTCTTTTGAATCGCTAGTGGATCCTGAGTGTCCTATTCCTGAATGCTCTCGAGAAATACATAAGATTTCAGAGGAGATGGTGAAGGGAAAGCCTAAAATAATCGAAGTTTTACCCAAAATTCTTTCGATGTTAAATTCTTATCCTGTAGTGGGTCATGGAGTTGCTTTTGATTTAAAAATGATAGAAATGGCGGCTAAAAGGGGATGTGTGCCGACTCACTTAGATCAGCTTCGGCCTATAGATACCCTGCGTTTAGCCAGACTATATGGAGAGAGTCCCACGAATTCTTTAGAAACCCTTCGGAAGCATTTCAATATTGGATATGAAGGGGCTCATCGGGCGATGAGTGATGTTTTAGTGAATATCGAGGTGTTTAAACATTTGGTCAGTAATTTTAAAACGACTGAGCAATTATTGCAAAGACTCGAAAGGCCTATTCTTTTGAAAACTATGCCTCTTGGTAAGCACAAAGGAAGACGATTTGATGAAATCCCTCTTGAGTATCTTCTTTGGGCTGCGAATAAGGATTTTGATCAGGACCTTTTATATTCGATTCGATCGGAATTGAAGAATCGGAAAAAAGGGAATCAATTTGAACAGGCTTCAAACCCCTTTTCTCATCTTTTGTAAGCTGCGATTTTTCTTTGTGTTTTTGGGGAGCACTGAGGAGATAATATATGAAGATGCTTGCGAATGAGGATTAGTAGCTTATCTATCTGAAAGGTGGAGTTTTCTGTATAGGTCATTTTCCAGCCTTCTAATTTTTGAATTTCCCAGAGTAATGGTTCGGCATATGCGTTACAAAACTCCCGTTCATCATTGAGGAGTTTCTGAATTTTTTCTTGTGTTGCTGGTTTTGAGGAATGGTAGAGGTTTATTAGTCCTTTGAGGAGGATTTCTCTGTCCGTCTGGGGGATTTGATGGGCTAGAGCTAGGAATATTTCTGTTAGGGAGTCGGATGGTTTTTGTTGGATAAGGTTTTTCGTGTTTAGGCTAAGATATTTTGTAAGATCTTGCGAAAGAAGCTCTTCTAAGCAAGAAAGAGGGTCGTTTTGAAGGTTTTCAATAAGAGTTTCTGTGTTTTCCAGGTTTTTAGGGTCGAAATGTGGAATGGAGCAGAAAAGTGGGATATTATAGGGGGAAGATCTGGTTCTAAT
>JBAXUO010000006.1:0-19026 GCA_037129625.1 Chlamydiota bacterium | reverse complement strand
GTTAACCGGCAAAGATAATTGTCGCTGACCGGAAAAGATAATTGACGCAAAACATGAAATCACATCTGCTAAAAAAGAATATCTAAACGGATATGCATGGCAACTGTTTATTGCGTTTTTTTTATATGACTGCGCATTTCAAATACCTAATTATTTTTCAGAATCTCATGATGAAACATATAAACTTAGCCAAGAAATTGATGTCGTAGGTGGCGGTATATTCCTCGGATGCTTGTTTGTTTGGATTATACTATTATCGATCTATCGTTTTAGATCTTTTCGTCAACTTATTACAAAAAAGGAACAAATGTTGTTTCGGATTAGACAGTGGTTATTTATCTCTTCTTTAGTCATGCTTGTTGTTTTTTTATTTCCTTTTGTAAGATACCAATCTTTTTTTCATGCCAGTGTTGGCTTGATCGAAAAAGGTTTTTTTGCTTCAATCGGAGGTGTCATTTTATCTCTAATTTATGTTTATTTTACCAATAAAGTAAAAGTTCATGAAAGAGGTTTTCTCTATGGACTTTTAGATGAAGTCGAAACCCTAGCAGAATGCATTACCCCTGTTTTTGTCTTTAATTTCTTACCACCAAAACTATTGTCTAACCTCCCCTTTATTTTTTTAATTGGAGCAGGATTAATTTGCATCAGAAAATATAAGGATATAAGAAAGAAAAACAAAATAATTTCTGGAAGTCAAACGGCTACATAATCTTATTATCAGCTATTTTTCGTAGCGACTCTTCTTGTACTAGCGTTTTGATTTTTGTTAAAAAAGAATCAAACTCACAAAAACTATCTAATCGAGTAGCCGCATATTTTCTGTCATAATCATTCCATCGGCCATAACTCATTTCATTATGCTGAATTTGGGCCTCAATCTTATCCACAGCTTTAACAAACCTAGCTTCGTAAGAAGTTCCCGCTTCATACTCATGCCAAAGTTCAAAAAGCACATTCCCCACTTTCTCAGGTAATAAACTTTCTATATGTTTCATCGCTTTCAATTCTTGATCAAATTTATCTTGTTTCTCTTGCTGTCTTTCGTAAAAAAAACAAGGCTTGTCGCCTGTTATTAATTCAGCTAAATCGTGAACAATAGCCATTTTCAAAGCTTTTTCAAGAGAAATTTTCTGATCTAAAAATTGAGCAAACAAAAGGACCATGAATGAAACACGCCACGTATGATCAGCAACACTCTCTGGTTTTTCCGTAGAGGTACAGCCATTTCTTAACTCGTTTTTTAAACCTTCAGAAAGATGAATAAAATTAATTAAAGAGCTTTCTCGGTCATCCATAAATTCAAATCCTTAGCTAGAACGTAAAGAATTCCGTCCTCTTTTTTTTTATAAGTACATCTAATTTGATATCCATTTTTTATTGCACATTTGATTGAATCATCGACTTTAGAAGACGCCGTACAATAAACAATACTGGTTCCCTTTTCCTGCGCTATGTTATCTATTCTTTGAAAAAGCTTTGACCCAAAACCATGACCCGAATTTTTATCGGGATTGAAAATAAAAAGTGTTTTCAGTTCTAAAGCCTTCTCGAATCCATATTCATTTTGTAATTCATTCTTATAGACTATGAGTCCAACAGGATTGTTACATACTAGCATAATTTCACAAGTTCGATCTAAGCTCTCCTTAATTTTAACTAGAGCGTTTTTTTGATCACCATAAGTAGGCTCAATTATCTTTTTAAACGCTCTTTGTATCGTTAAATAAAATGAAGGATGATGGGTTAATTTCACAAAAATCACGTGATCTGAGATTACAGAATTCTTAGAGACTCTTTTGCTTTCAAAATTTGACTTTAAGATTAGCTTAGTCGGCATTAGCCTAAACCTTTCATAAAAAATAAACCCACAAAATTTTAAATGCGATAAAATCAGTTTCAGTATACCTATAAGTTAAATTGCCATCAAGAAATTTCAGACCACCCAGACTCTACTAAATTTATTTCAAAACTTATCAGAAAAACCTTTACAACTACCACAAATAATTTGTAAATTTTTGAACTAAGATTTTGATCAATAAAAGCACAGCAGTTCCCCTTGGCACTTTGGGTGATATGGTGCTAAAGTCAGTCAGCCAACGGAAGAATTCCCTTCAGGTCGAATGGGCGATTCAGGCGCTCATGGCGGAAAAAGCTTCTCAGAACCCCCTGAATAACACGCCTTCAATCATCTCTGCTTTAACAGCTTGCAATCCAGCGGGAATTAACCGCCAAAAGAACAGACTATCACTACCGCTCAACAATCTCGGACTCACAAAAAATATTAACAGCTAAATTATAAAAATTTACAGAACCTGACAGACTAAAAGGAATATAACACAGAAACAAAATACTTGACAAATGCTGAAGAATTTTTACCAGCCACCGAAAACCATGTGCCCATTAATACACCAAGATTTGGCGAAAATGTATGTTGAAGCTCTGGGGCTACACTAAAATGGCTAAAGGCAGGCAAATAAATTTCACCACCTCTTTTTTTTGAAAAACGACCTCTTGCACCAAATTGATAATTTGATTCTACACAGATAGCCCATCTTCTCGATAAGGCATATTCTCCACAAATATAACCTGTAAAAAACTGCCCTTTACGAATCGTTCCTTTAGTTTCAGAACAACCTCCTAGATAATTAAGCCCAGAAATTTTCACGGATGCAGGAATAAAATACCCGAAGGTCCATCTTAACCTAAAATCATGCTCTTTTTTAGAATGAAAAAGTTTTTGAAATGCAAAATGCACACCAGTTTGAAATGACCCCTCCCCTGAAATATCCGTGCCATGCTTGCTCAAGCTAAGCCTTTGATACTTACCTGTTGGAACTGTTTCTTGAAAAAGAATCCGAAAATCCGGAACCCATGAATCTTTTTGATCATTAGATATTTGAAAACCAAATCGAAAAATAGAATCTATTAAATGGGTATAATGAGCTCCTTGACTAAAATTGGTTAGCAGAGCTCCAATATATTCTGCTCCTAAGAATTTGTTAAAACCAATCTGAAAATCAACATAGGGACCAGTAGACCACATTTTAGGTAAATGCTTAACATTCCAATGCGAATTGTAATAACCATAACTTTCACCAATCAACCATGCGACTTCCAGCCCTGGATGACCTACCGGCATTGTTATAGGTGTAGGAGTTAAAATTGGTCCAGTAAACCATTGACTATACTCATGACTCCGAACTGAAGACAATAGATTCAAATTGTTCATAGACGCCAAAATAGGGCTGGCTAGGATAGAAAAAAAACAAAAAATATAAAAGAAAATCACATAAATACCAGTTAAGGCTATATTTTTATTTTTTTTATATAAAATAGAATTTATGTAAATTTTATCCATCTAAAAATATATCCAAAAGGCTTCTTCAATACTTTTACAATCTTTTCTAAAGTTTCTAGAATTGGCAAAGACAGTCTCGTTCATAGCGCAAGATATTCTATTGTAAATACTCGGTCGAGCGTGAAAGCTCGGCCTGAGGAAGGAAAATTGTTCCAGGTCCGCAACAAAAGTAAAGTAAAAAGATATGGATGTTAATATTTGTTCTTTCACTTCTTTTTTCATAAAAATTTTATTTTCTCTTGTAAATAAATTCTTTAAGTGGAAGCTGATAAAGGCCTTTGCTTTTAATGTTCGAAATTATTCTCTTTTAACTTCTAATGCAACTAGCTTTTTTTTTGCTGTTTGCAGAACCTCTAAAGCCTCTTCCAAATCGAATTCCCAATACTTACCCTCTAAAGGAGAATAAAATTGGACAATCAATAAATCATTTGTTTCTTGTGAAATCTCTACCCATTGCTCATGATTATAATAAATCTCAGCAACAAGATTTTCCCTATAGGGAAGACTTGCTATTTTAATGCTAAATTTATCCGAAAACATTCTCTACCTTGTACTTTTATGGTTCCAAAAATCCTATCATTGATTTCCCATCCCCAGTAAATCTAGCTCCTCCGACACCAGGAACCTCAATATCTATTACCTCACCCAAAGTCTTATGATACCAACGTGTGATTTTTTTTTGAGGATGATTTAAAATAGATTCTAATATTTTTTGTCCTTGTTCATTAATTTGTGAGGGATTTCCCTTTGGTTTTGGAAATGCACCTTCACTCCTATTACCATGTTTTGCAAGTCCCCTTCCTGCTTTAGTAAAATCCGCCCTATCGATTACTTTACCTGTTTCTGCTAATTTGTCCATGCTAACTGAAGTATCACTTAGTGTTTCAGCTGTCTTCATTGGACAACTACATATTTCGGATTCGATGGCCGATTCAAGAGGAAAACTCTTCTCAGCATTCATCATCATCCTGTTAACTGAAGTTACCTTTTGAAGCGTTTTAACTTCTGCGATCAGTTTAACTGCAGCTCCAGGTATTAAAATATCACTTCCATGCTTTCCAAGGGCTTTTCCAGACAGATATACTTTCTCTTCGGCAGAAAGAGTATCCCATTTAGTCGCTAATTCGCTGATCTCAGGAGCTAGAGCTTTACTAATAGTAGCCCATTCATTGGACTTGACTAGTTGACTCATTGTTGCAAAAGCTTGATAGGTCTGTTGGGCTGTATTGATCGGATGCATGGCGGTATTGGCAAGGAAGGATACCATATCAGTTCCAGAGTCTCTCGCACCATCTCTAACTCCTTCTACAAACGCTTGGCTATATGAACATACATCCCTAAATGTCGTGGGACTCTTGTCTACGTACCTCTGATAATCTTCTAAAGAACGCTCCGTCTCACCTGTTTTGTAATAAGCCGTCGCCCTGTTTAGGTAGTTATCAGGGTTCTCAGGATTGAATTCTATGGCTTTTCCTAAATCGGATATCGCTTGATCGTTATAATTTAAGTCTAGAGCTCTTTCTCCTCTCACTTGATAAACTTGAGTTTTAAAATCTATTTCAGGATTACCTGTAGGTGTGTAATCTGGATAACCGTATGATAATAAACTTCCGGAATGTTCGTTTCCGGGTGCAAAGGCATAAGCAGCAACTTGTGAGGGCAATCCTGCCTTTGTAAACTCTTGAACGAGCTCTGTATTGCCGGTACTCAGTAATAAAGGATCCTCAGAATACTGAGAGGCAAAGACTTGTCCGAGTATCCTCATATTTTCTTCGTAGGGAAGCTCTGAGTTCAGTAAGTCCGTAAGACAAATCTGCTCTTTAAATGAAGAGGCTTGCTCTTCTTTTTGTTCTTGTGTCATTTGGGGTAACCGATTAATGTCAGGCGAGGGCATGGAAGGAGAATCCTTTAGCTCTTTTGTATCGCTATCCTTATCGTTCGATGGACCACGTGGTCCTGCAGACGAAGGAGCTGCAAGTACTACACCAGTTACCGCAGCAATAATGACTACAGCGACTCCAATGATAATCGCTTTTTTATGCCTCTTGAAGAACTCCTTCGTATAGTGAAATTGCTTCTTTACCCATTCATGGCTATGATGATGTTTTTTCTTGATATCTTTGTTCTGATTATTTCTTGGATGAGGTGTGTTTAGATTATTCAGAGATGTTGGGATCTTATTTTTGTATGCATAGAATGCATCATTGTTTCTAATTTTGCGATCATTGTATTTGTTGTCGTATTCTTGCTTACGCACTTTGTATTTAACGTCGTTTTTTTGCCTCTGATCGGGATGTTTGATAGTGTCTTCTATGATTTCATTGAGTTTCTTTTTATGAAAAGTATCGAGCTTACTCAGCTCATTATCATTAAACTTCTTAAGACGTCTGAGTCCCGCTTCAGTATAGTCCGTGTGGTGGCAAAGTATTATGTCATAACCACCACCATACCAAACTGCCGGGACAATGAAATTCTCTTCTTCGTTCAGAACATAAGCACATCTCTCTATATCTGAATCTGTAAGATTCTTTTCAATATCCTCTTCGATTTCTTGCTCTTTACCCGGTTCATTAGGAAGGACTCCTTGTCTTGCAAAATCAGCTAATTTCTCATTAATATCCTCTAATTCTTCCTCAGTAAAATTTTCTATCTCTCCATTTTCATCTTCGTTTTCTATTTCTTGGAATAATTTCATAACTTCATCATAAGTACGAGGATGATGATTCGACTTTTCATGACATTTAGAAACAGGCTGTTTAGGAGAAGGTGGCGGTGCTGATTCCACAGGAAGTGCAATAATCGAGAAAATTAGTAGTACTAGGATAGGATGATAGAAAATTTTTGAAAAAAACATAACACCTTAATTTAAAATTAAAAGATAATCTAATATTTAATTTAAAACCTGTCAATCAAATTTTAAGATTTATAATGAAATGAAACGATAGTCTAGGGTGTTGACATTCAGCTCTTAAATAACCTTGGAATACTTTTGAACATATTCAGCTAAAAAAGCCCCTGAAGTGACAGATGACTTGAATAGAAGATTTTTTCCACATAAAACAATAAACATTTGCATAGAAGGGGCATGAGGATAGAGCAAAAAAAGATTGATCAGCGAATATTTTGCGGAATGGTAAAACTATCCCTCCTATAGAGAAAATTACCAACTAAAGAGAACCTAAAAAAAGACAAAAACTTGGTAGAAGAACTCCCCCTGGGGAATTCTTCTACAACGAAAGTAAAAAAAACTAAAATCCTAATGGTTGAAGGCGCTCTCGGTATACTTGAATCATTTCCATATCATGACCAATAACTCCAGATGGATTCCATGCATGGCAACGATCGGAAAGATGGAATAATTCCCGAGCTGCAGCTGTAAATTGACGACCTACTAGCTGCTGAATCACTTCAGAAAAACCAAAAGCTTTATCTCTGGGACCAAGCTTTGGCATGTTAACAATAAAACCATCTACAACAGTTTTTAAATTGTTGGGTAATTGCTCAATGGCAACACGACTACCTGCATCTACATGTCCTAAAATCGTCATAATTACTCCTTTTTTAAAAAAAACCACAATATGATAGCTTACGGTTTATTTTTATAGAAGGAGACTTACCCTAAATCCTTTCTTATACTAACGACTCAAAGAACTACAGAAACAGCTGCATGCAATAGATCAGAAAAATACCCAAAAACCGAATTCAAGAAAATTCATCTGCATTTAAGAAAAACTATAAAGCAGAATAGGATGTCCTATACCGAAACAGTCTTCTCTTCTCCGCTTCAATGTACCGCTTTCGCTCCTCTTTCGACTCAGGAAGCACTGAAACCACCTTGCTAGGCTTCTGACTCTCATCCAAAACCGAAAAGGTAAAATAGGCAGATAAAACCTTTCTTTGCTCCAGAAGCGAAAAATCCTCCGCGATCACCAAAGCTCCAATCTCTAAAGAAGAATGCCAGGTTCTATTAACCGAGGCTTTACAAACTAAAATATCCCCCTTCTTAACCGGGGAAAAGAATCGAACAAAATCTATCCCTATCATCTCACAGACACCTTCAGCATGATGAAGAGCAACAGATGAAGCTACCTTATTCACAATCTGAAGAAGGCTACCTCCAAAAAAAACCTCATGCGTTTGAGAAAATAATTCAGGTATACGATACTCTACCGCAGAATCCGCTACAGACTTCCCTTGGCGAAATGTCACAAAAATTCCCCTTGTTAAAACCTATTAGATATTCATTTACAAGATTTCTAGCAACAAAAAAAAACCCCTAAGTTCTTAGGGGTTTTAAAACAAGGAGGAAAAAAAAAATAAAAAACCTTAACGCTTAGAGTATTGTCCTCTTTTTCGAGCCCCTCTAAGTCCATACTTTTTACGCTCTTTTCTTCGGGGATCTCTAGTCAAAAACCCCACTTCTTTCAAAGGGCCACGAAAATCTTCGTTTTCTTGAACCAACGCTCTCGAAATCCCAAGTCTCGTCGCTATCACCTGCGCTTCAATACCGCCCCCACTCACCCGAATAAATAAATCATATCTCTCAGGAGAAGAAAACCTCTTCAAAGGGTCTAAAATAGATTCTCTTTGAATGGATAATAAAAAATACTCATCAAACTTACGTCCATTCACTTCAATTTTCCCAGTTCCTCTTTTCATGTGCACGGAAGAAACTGCCGTTTTCCGACGTCCTACACCCACAATCTTATCCATAAAATCCCCTTATTAAATATTCACTACAATAGGTTTTTGCGATTCCATTCCATGCTTTTCATTACGAAAAACACGAAGCTTTTTCATTTGGTGTCTTCCCAATCTATTCTTCTTGGGCATCATCCCTTTCACAGCATGTTCAATCACATACTCAGGCTTACGCTGTATCATCATCCGATAAGAAGTCTCTCTAATACCACCAATCGATCCTGTATGATGATGATAAACCTTGCGAGCCTCTTTAGACCCCGTCACGCGAACTTTCTCCGCATTGATCACAATTACACCATCACCCACATCTACGTTCGGTGTAAAGCCTACTTTATGCTTCCCTCGTAAAATTTTCACAATCTCAGATGCAAAACGTCCAAGAATTTTGTCCGAAGCATCTAGAATAAACCACTTCCGCTTACCCTGAACCTCTTCCTTTTTCATAAAAACAGTTCTATTTTTCATGAGATATCCTTTTCACTCTAAATTTAAGCAAAAATATAGTCCATTTTGATTTTTTTGCCAAGCCTTTCTTGCCAAAAGCTCCCTATTTAGGTAAACTTTCTCCCATATGACAGATCTCAATAAAACTTTTTATATTAAAACCTACGGCTGCCAAATGAATGAGCTCGACTCCGAAATCATCATCGGTCAGCTCGAAAAAGGCGGATGGACTCCCTCTATATCAGAGGAAGACGCCTCCCTTTTTATTTTCAATACCTGCGCCGTTCGAGACCTCGCTGAACAAAAAGTCATCGGAAAAGTCGGTGAACTTCTAAAAAGAAAAAAAAATCACCAAATCATCGGCATCATGGGATGTATGGCCGCTACCCAAAAAGAAAGCCTTTTTCGAAAATTCCCTCACCTCGACTTCGTTTTAGGCCCTAATAATCTCATGGACCTCTTACCCGCTTTAGACAACCTCTTCCTTCAAAAAAAACATCTCATCAAAACAGATAAAAACTTTTTTGAAAACATCGACTATACCCAAATAAAACGAAAAAGTCCACTCAATGCTTCCGTCTCCATCATCAGAGGTTGTAATAAGTTTTGCTCCTATTGCGTAGTCCCTCATACCAGAGGAAAAGAAGTCTCCAGACCCCCTCAAAGCATCATCGATGAATGTAAACAACTTGTCGACAATGGATATAAAGAAATACTTTTACTCGGCCAAAATGTCAATAGCTACGGAAAGGACACCCCTGCTTCCCATTGCTACTTTCCCGACCTTTTAGCTAAATTAGATGCCATTCCCGGACTGCTTCGCATCCGCTTCATGACCTCCCATCCTATTGATATCTCCTTAGATCTCATGCATGCCATACGAGACCTTCCCTCCGTTTGCGAATTTGTCCACTTCCCCATCCAATCCGCCTCCAACCGAATCCTCCAAAAAATGCATCGCATGTACTCAAAAGAACTTTATATGGAAAAAGTCTCTCTCCTTACATCTATCGTCCCAAACGTCCAAATCGGAACCGACATCATCATAGGCTTCCCCACAGAAACAGAGGAAGAATTTTTAGAAACTTATTCTCTCTTTAACACCATTCGCTATTCAGCAGCCTTTATCTTCGCCTATAGCCCAAGACCTAACACCTTCGCCTATCTCAAATATCCCGATGATGTCCCCCATGAAATTAAACAACAAAGATTGCAATCCATGCTTGCCCTTCATAAAAAAATTCATGAAGAAGATTCACAAAAAAAAGTGGGAAAAATACTCGAAGTGCTTGTCGAAAAAACAACTGATGATGGAACTCTACTCAAAGGTCGAACAAGAACTTGGGATAAAGTCCTCTTTCCAGGCTCCCCATCTCTCATAGGAACCCTTCAGAAAATCACTATTGAAAATTTCGCCCACCAAACCCTATTAGGAAAAAACCTCTAAACTACTTTTTTTTCACCACATCCAAAATAAACGAATAAATCCCCGCCAGTTCCTTTATTTGGCTCAACTGCCCGGACATCCCACAATGATCCCCTTCCATATTCACCTGAATCAAAAGAGGCGAATCTCCCTCTTTTACATCCCGTAACCGACATCCCCATTTCAAAGGCTCCCAATAGCACACCCTACTATCATATAAACTCGCCGTCACTAGCATGGGCGGATATTTTTTCTTAGACACATTGTCATAGGGAGAATAACTCTTCATATAAAAATACTCCTCTTTATTCTCCGGATTTCCCCACTCTTCATACTCCAATAATGTATTCGGAATCGTCGGATCCGACATAGTTGTCACTACATCCACAAAAGGAACTAAAGCCACTACCCCACAAAAAAGCTCAGGCCTCATATTCACTACAACTCCCATCAAAAGCCCCCCCGCACTCATCCCCATACTTACTAATCGATCCGAAGATGTATACCCCTTCTCAATTAACCCTTCCGCTACACAAATAAAATCGAGAAATGTATTTTTCTTCTCCAATCTGCGTCCGTGATTATACCAAGGCAATCCAAACGCGCCACCACCTCGCACATGAGCATAGACATAAACAAAACCCCGATCCAAAAGAGATAGTAACTCAGAAGAAAACCCATTAGGAAAGCCATAGTTATAAGCCCCATACCCGGTAAGCAATAATGGATTCTTGCCATCCAGCTTTATCCCTTTTTTATATACAATCGAAAAAGGAATCTTGGTTCCATCTTTCGCTAATACAAATTCCCGTTTCATTTCATACAAAGTCTCATCATACCCAAAATACTTATCCTTTACCTTGGCCTCCATCTCGTCTTTATTCATATCATATTCATACACAGTAGTAGGTGTGATTAAAGACTCATAAGAAAAACGAACTTTATGAGAAAAATAATCAAAATTTCCCCACATATCTATCGTGAAAACAGGCGCTGAAAAGTTCACATATCTCACTTCCTTTCCCTTCTGCAAAGGGAGATAACAAAAGCGTTGCAGCCCATCTTTTTTTTCATAGAGCATCACACCCTTCTCAAAAACTTCCATTTCTGTAATACTTACATCATTGCTTTCAGAAAAAATCTCACGGCTTACTTTAGATAAAGGTTTTTTATCAGATAAAGCTATCAACCTATAATTCGGATCTGACTCGTTTGTTAGTATTAAAAACTCTCCCTCCCGATGCTCTACAATATAATCCACACCCTTTTTCCTAGGAAAAATTACTTCAAAATTCCCCTCACACTGATCCGCATCTAAATAATAAGTTTCCGATGTCACAGAACTCTGGGCCTTCAAAAAAACATATCTCTGATCTTTACTCTTGTACAAATTCAAAGCAAAATGAGAATCTTTCTCCTTGAAAAGCTGATGATCCATTTTATAAGAATTTCTCTGACTCTCTAAGGTATTCTCCTGAAAAACCACCACATCAGCCTGACTCTCCTTTCCCAATTGATGTCGAAACACCCGATAATTACTCTTCGTTTTATCCTGAACAATATAAAATAACGTTTTATTATCATTCCCCCACACTACATCTTCGGTTACCGAAGTAATCGTCCCTTGTAATAAGTCCCCTGTCAGTAAGTTTTTTATAAACAAAGAACAACTCTCATCCCCTTTTTGATCGACAGAATAAGCTAAAAATTCCCCATTTGGACTCACAGAAAAAGCATGAACAGAAAAAAACTTTCCCTTAACTAAAACATTCTCATCAAAATAAACTTCCTCTACACCAGCTTCTGAACCCTTTTTCCTACAATGAATCGTATACTCTTTATTTCTCTCATATCGATTATAATACCAATAATTCCCCTTCTTATAAGGTAGTGAACAATACAGTGTAGGAAGTCGAGATACCATCTCTTGATATAACATATCCTGAAGGCCTTTTGCTCTAGCCTCTAAAAACGCTTTTGTGTATTCATTTTCTTGCTTGATATAGGAAAGCACTTCAGGATTCTCTATTTCTCTAAGCCAATAATACTCATCGACTCGAGTATCCCCATGCCTATTCAAAACAACAGGAACTTTCTTCGCCTTCGGTGGTTTCGGATCTTCTCCATATCCACTTAAAGAAAAAAACAAAGTAATAAACGCAAAAACACGATAGCAAATCATGAAAAACCTACTTATAACATCTCTACAAATTCATTCTCAGACAAAATCCTAACCCCAAGCTTTTTCGCTTTTTCATACTTAGAGCCGGGATCTTTCCCAACAAGAACGAAATCGGTTTTTTGGCTAACCGATTCTGATGTTTTTCCGCCTCTTTCTTTGATCAAAGAAGCTGCGGATTCTCGAGAATAATTCTCTAATGACCCTGTTAAAACAAATGTTTTATTCGAAAAAGAATGATCCATTTGCTTTTGTTTCTTTTCATGATACGGAATCACCCCTCTTTCTAAAAGAAGCTCAATATCTTCTACATTTTCCTTATCTTGAAAATATTCCACAATTGAATCTGCAACCTTTTCTCCAATTCCGGAAAGCTCTAGAAGATCTTCTTTTGATGCTTTCATCAGATCTTTGAGAGAACAAAAATAATCGGCTAATAACTCCGATGTCTCAGCCCCAACATGTTTAATCTCCAAAGCAACAATAAAACGAGACAAAGAACATTTTTTTGAAGATTCAATACTTCCCAAAAGATTGTGAATCGATTTTTCTTTAAACCCTTCCAATACTTGTAAACTCTTTTCATCCAAAAGATAAATATCCGATTTTCGAGTAACTAAACCTTTCGTAACCAGTTGTTGCGAAACTTTTTCTCCCATATTTTCAATGTCCATTGCCGCTTTACTGGCAAAAAATTGAATATGCCGCAGCTTCCGAGCCAAACACTTCGTATTGGGACACCGAATCGCAACTTCTTCGGAACTATGAACAACTTTTGTTCCACAATTGGGACAAAACTTTGGCATCTCGAAGGGTTCAGAATCGCTCTTTCTTTTAGACAGATCGACACAGACAACCTTTGGAATCACATCCCCCCCCTTCTCGATCACAACATGATCCCCTTTTCGAATATCCTTTCGTTTGATTTCTTCAAGATTGTGCAGAGTTGCTCTTGAAATTGTACTACCGGCCAAATGCACCGGCTCTAATTCGGCAACGGGAGTTAAAACACCCGTTCGACCGATCTGAATAGTAATATCATGAATTTTTGTATAGGCTTGCTCAGGCGCAAATTTATAAGCCACCGCATATCTAGGACACTTTCCTGTGGTACCCAGTTCTTCATAAGACAAAATATCATCCACCTTGATAACAATCCCATCAATCTCAAAAGGCAGATCTTCTCGAATTTTCTGTATCTTTCTGGAAAATTCCATAAGCTCTTCTAGATTTGAACAAAGAGCTCTATATTCCTTTTTAACTACAGGAAGTCCCAGTTTTTGCAAAAACTCATGAACCTCATATTGCGAAGTTATCTCCTTTCCCCCTTCCACAATCCCATATAAAATAATATCAAGCTTCCTTTTCGCAACTTCTTTCGCATCTAATAACTTCAAAGATCCGGCTGCCGCATTTCTAGGATTAGCCCAAGCTTCAAGTCCCTCTTCCTCTCTTTCTTGATTGAGGTCTCGAAAGGTTTTTTTGTCCATAAAAACCTCACCTCTGATTTCAAGTATATCCGGAGCTCCATGAATATTCATGGGAAGAGATCGAATGGTCTTCACATTTTCCGTCACATCATCCCCTTCCCAACCATCACCTCGAGTAAGAGCCCGAGAAAAATGTCCTTTTTCATATCGAATAGAAAGAGCCGTGCCATCCATTTTCAGCTCAACGCTAAATAAAACAGCCTCTTTATGAAGAAGTTTTTTTACTCTTGTTATAAAATCTTGCACTTCCTCTTGAGAATAAGTGTTCGCAAGGGAAAGCATCGGAACTGTATGTTTTTTTTGCACAAACGCTTTGGAAGTCCCTTCCCTTACTTTTTGGGTCGGAGAATAAGAAACGATCCAATGAGGATGTTTTTTTTCACAATTTTCCACTTCTTTGAGTAAAATATCGTATTCATAATCAGAAATAATGGGTTGAAACTCTTCATAATATCTCCGATCATGATCTCGAAGCTCTTCAACAAAAGCTAAATAATCCTCATACGTCTCAATATGTTTTTTCTTCAGCATTTTTTACCTCAAAAATCATCGTAGCAAGTGGAGCCAATGCTAACGTGACTCCTTCCTTGGTATAATTAATATGAACATTCTTCTGATTAGATCCTCCAAACTGTTCTTCATCGCTCGTAAACACTTCTCTAAGTTGAGTCACGTTCCGAAGTGGAATGAAATAATTCGGACGATACACAGAAGTAAAATTATGCACACAAACAATTTTTCCATCCAAACTTTTTCGAAAATAAGAAATCACACTTCCATCCCGATCAGAAAAATCTATCCATTCATATCCTTCATAAGAAAAATCAATTTCCCACAATTCTTTACACGATAGATAAAAATGGTTCATTTCTCTAACAAAAATTTGCATTTTCTTATGGCTGGAATTTTCTAAAAGAAACCAAGGAAGTTCCTCTTTACAATTCCATTCATGAACCTGCGCTAGTTCCGCTCCCATAAAAAGAAGCTTTTTTCCGGGATGACAGATCATATAGCTGTATAAAAGGCGCAAATTAGCCATTCGCTGCCATTCATCTCCCGGCATTTTTGAAAGAAGACTTCCTTTTCCATGTACCACTTCATCGTGAGACAGAACTAAACAAAATCTTTCAGAAAAAGCATATAACAAAGAAAAGGTCAAAGAATCCTGGCTATATTTTCTATGAATCGGATCTTTAGAAAAATATCGAAGAGTATCATTCATCCAGCCCATATTCCATTTCATATCAAAACCAAGCCCCCGTTGGTCCAGAGGATGAGTAACCCCGGAAAAAGAAGAAGATTCTTCAGCAATCATCAACGCATGGGGAAACCTTTCATGGACAACTGAATTGACATGCTTGATAAACTCAATGGCTTCTAAGTTATAATTTCCTTGATATTCATTAGGAATCCACTCTCCCTCTTTCCTTCCATAATCGAGATATAGCATGGAAGATACAGCATCAACCCTTAAACCATCCGCATGCAATACATCTAACCAAAACAATGCGGAAGCTAATAAAAAATTAGACACCTCTGCTCTACCGTAGTTAAAAATGTTCGTTGACCAGTGGGGATGAATCCCTTTTTTTGGATCGGCATGTTCATAAAGACAGGTCCCATCGAAACGATCTAAAGAATATTCATCATTGGGAAAATGTGCGGGAACCCAATCCAAAATGACTCCAATATCCTTTTGGTGTAAATAATCGACCAAATACTGAAAATCTTGAAACGATCCATACCGACTGGTAGGAGCAAAAAAACCGGTTACCTGATAACCCCAAGATTCATCTAAAGGGTGCTCCATAATTGGCAAAAATTCGACATGCGTAAAATGCATTTCCTTGCAATAAGCAGCAAGTTCATGAGCCACTTCTCTATAGTTCGGAAACTCCTTCCCCATTTTCTTCCAAGAACCCAAATGGACTTCATATACTGCAAAAGGCCTGGATAAATTTTTAGTTTGTTTTTTTCGCCATTCTTCATCTCCCCAACAATAACTATTTGTATCACATGTTATCGAAGCTGTATTCGGTCTAAATTCTTGTGAAAAAGAAAAAGGATCCGCCTTATAAATTCGCTTCCCATCTTGAGCATAAATTTCAAATTTATACTTCTCTCCATAAGAGATGCCCGGCACGAATATTTCCCAAATACCTGACAAAAATGCATTTCGCAAGAAGAACAATCTTCCATCCCAATGATTAAAATCGCCAACCAAAGAAATGCTTATGGCATTCGGAGCCCAAACCACAAACCGCATTCCTTCTTGTCCTTGATGAAAAATTTTATGAGCTCCCAAAAAATCATACAGCTTGTAATGAACACCCTTTTTCAACAAATACACATCATAATCGGAAATCGAAATATCAAAAGCATAGGGATCAAAACAGAGTCTTCCATCCTGGTGATAGATCCGATAATCTGATTTTTCTATAGAACTCGGAACCTCTAGAACAAAAAATCCTTCTTCAAGAACTCGAGGAATCGAAATAATTTTTCCTTGGACCTCTACATACAAGTTCCCGGCACCCGGTCTCCAAACCCTAATTTCTTTTTTTCTTTTGGAAATGGAATGAAGTCCTAAAAAGCTATGAGGATCAATTATATTTTTACCCAAAAGAGATTGGACCATTAAAGAATAATCTTTTTTTCGTTTCATACCCTACCTCATCTCCTTTGTTTTTAGAAGATTTGATTGATTTTGGGAAGGCATTTCTTACTTGATCTTTTTAAAAAGAACGGATTGCTTACTAAAAAAACAGCGCAATCCGTCCTTTAGGAAAAATGTTACGCGGGTTGATGAGTATGTGAAGCTCCTTGAGAATGGTGGTGATGATGATGATGATGATGATATCCCATAAGAATCATGGCTACTACAATCGCCGTACTAAAAACGACCGGGATCATATAACAACCCCAATCAGAAGATGCCTGTTCTTTAGAAGCTTCAGCAGCAGAACCAACGGATGGTTCTTCTGCATATATAGCTGTAGAACAAAAAATTCCAATCAAAACTGAACTAATGAATTTTTTCATAAACTTTCCTTTGTTAAAAACTCTATTACCTGGGTTGAGGAGTGTCTGAAGCTCCTTGAGAATGATGGTGATGATGATGATGATGATGATATCCCATAAGAATCATGGCTACTACAATCGCCGTACTAAAAACGACCGGGATCACATAACAACCCCAATCAGAAGAGGCCTGTTCTTTAGAAGCTTCCGCAGCAGAACCAACGGATGGTTCTTCTGCGTATATAGCTGTAGAACAAAAAATTCCAATCAAAACAGAACTAATGAATTTTTTCATAAACTTTCCTTTGTTAAAAACCCTATTACGTAGGCTGACGATGATCTGAAGCTCCTTGAGAATGGTGGTGGTGATGATGATGATGATGATATCCCATAAGAATCATGGCTACTACAATCACCGTAGTAAAAACGACTGGGATCACATAACAACCCCAATCTGAAGAAGCCTGTTCTTTAGAAGATTCGGCAGCAACTCCAACGGATGTTTCTTCTGCGTATATAGCTGTAGAACAAAAAATTCCAATCAAAACAGAACTAATGAATTTTCTCATAAAGAATTTCCTTTTTGTACCTTAAAACGAAGTTTATTCTTTAGAACTATTTTTATAAACAAAATTTGAAAATCGATTAAGAAAAGACACCTGCCATGTGAAGCTCACGACCTTTCATATACTTAAGCATTTAATGATAAATAGATTATATCAATTCCTTAGCAAAACGTGTTATATTGCAAACACAATTTACCACTTAAAGTTTTACCGCTCCAAGCCTGCTTTGAGAAGGAGCGTAAGAACCGTTACGGAGAGCTTTTTCAAATGCATTTATTAGCATCTTACCCATTGCATACAGGACAAATTTCTACAAAAGGGATCCTAAAAATGTTTAAGATCCCTTTGGTTTATAATAGCGTACAAGAGGAAGGAGGGAAAGAAATTTCCGGATGGAAATAAACAAGAGCAGGGTTTGTATTAGAAGAAATAGAATAATAAATTCTACACGCTGTTAAATCTGCGATAACCTGAGGATCCGAAGCGGGAAGAATGATATCGAGAGGAGGTTTTTGTAAAACTTTAAAAAAAAGAACTCGTACTTTTACTAGGTCCTCCATGAGTATGTCTTTCTTTTGTTTGCCTTCCATTAGATAATAGGATTCAGTGGTGGAAATATCTACTTTCATCCCTTGAAGAGTTTTTATCACTAATTCAGTGAGTCGCCCCACAGCGAGCCGTGCTCTTTCGCAGGCTTCTGAACTTCCAAGTTTTGCTTCTGGTTCAGAGGAATCCATAGGACAAATAGAAGGATCATAATAATCGTAACTATTAGAACTAGAACTGACTGACATATTTACCTCCTTAAGCTTTTGAAAAAATGTCGAAAAAACAATAAAATTTCTCAAGATATTCTTCAAGGGATTTACAAAAAATGAAAAAATGAAAAAATTAGTTATGCAGAATAATGATCAAAAATCTAAAAGCAGTTCGAATAGGTTCCCTTTCTACCGTCAATGAAGGATAAATCCTTTTGTTGATTATTTAATTTTATTCAGATAAATTTTATCAAAAAAAAACATTTAATGTGAGATTAACATGTCTGGTGTTTATTTTTCTTCAGCTTTGAAATATGTTGAGGAAAATCAAAAGGAAGGAATCGGAGTTATTGGGATAATGGCCGCAATTGAAATTATTCATAACGCCGGAGTTTTTTCAAAAGTAAAAGAAGGTTTAAGTAATTTTGAAAAAAGGGTAATTCATGCCATTTTGCCGATTGCTGTAAAGATTGAACGTATAAAAATTCAGCTTAAAATAAACCATTTGTTACGAGTTGTAAATAACGAATCCAGGATTCAAGATATTAAATCAAAAACAGATACAGCCAATGAACTCCTAGCTCCTTCTGAAAGACAAGATATTCCTCCCTATGTGATAGACAAGCATGCATTTATTTTAAAATTGGTTTTAGCACAACAAAATCTAGAACCAACTATCCGAACAAGAGGCACAAATGCCCTACTCGCCCTTTCAGAGAGAAGGGACATTCCTTCCAATGCACTATCTTCTCTGGCATTTGCCTTGTTTCAAGTTTTAAAGGAACAAAATCTAGATCCAACCATTCGGACAAGAGCTATAAATGCAATACTAACCCTTACTGAAAGAAGAGACGTTCCGTCCGATGCCATAAACAATCTGACATTTGTCTTAATAGAAGTATTTAAAGGACAAAATATAGATCTACCCACGCAGGCAAGAGCTACAAATGCAATACTAACATTTTCTGAAAGAAGGGATATTCCTTCCGAATCAGTCATAGGCCATCTAGCATGGGCTTTGTTTCAAGTTTTAAAGGAACAAAATCTAGAGCCAACCATCCGAACCAGAGCAACAAA
>JBAXUO010000059.1:0-8131 GCA_037129625.1 Chlamydiota bacterium | reverse complement strand
TTGTAAACATAATTAATTATATAAATAATAAGAGGATTATATGACATTATCTGTTGAAGAAAGAACCCAAGAACTCGCCTTTGCTAATTCAATGGCTTCCAATTTCTCTAACGACCCTACTATAAATGATTTAACATACCTTCGTATTCAATTCATATACGATTCTATTACCCCTTTATTCCATTTTGATAATCATTACAAAATCGATCCGCTTGCACTAAAACAATGGATCCAATTTATAGGAAAAACCGCCGTCCCATTCCTTAAAAACTACCCTAAAAAAACTCAAGAAGTGGCTCAAGACACTTTTACTCTCATGAAATCCTTTTGGGAAAAAGTAAAATTAAACTTGATAAATCAAAATACAGAAGAATGGATGGAATCCTGCCTTACTCTTACCACCTACTTCCCTCTCGAATCATTTATTGGAGAAGACATACACAACACCCTAGCATCCGCCTGTAACAAACATCCAAGCTCTTCCTCTTCACAACCTACCGCCTCAGCATCCAGTTCCACCATCACACCTAAAGAGAAAGAACTCGAACCATCCATGGCTCAAAAGCCCAGATATCTTCAATACCTACCCAAACATACGACTAACGAAGAGATTTTCGCAGAGTTAGAACAATCCCTTTCTCAAAGACCTTGCTACCTTCCCTTTTTACCAAAACAAAGAACACCCACTCCTGAAAAAACAAATCAACAACCCCAAAAAGGGCCTTGGCTTTATTATAAAGCAAAAGTAATCTCATTTATCCTAAGAGGATTACATAGCTAAACCAAAGACTGTAACAAGAAGAAACTACTTATTTTCTAATAAAAAAGTTATAGGACCATCGTTGACTAATGATACTTCCATCTTCGCACCAAAAATGCCCGTCTCCACTTTGATCCCAAACGACCTAAGCTCTTTCAAAAAGGCTTCATACATCTCAAGAGCCTTTTCCTTCTCCATCGCTTGAATAAATGAGGGACGATTTCCACTCCAAAGATCTGCATACAAAGTAAATTGGGAAACCACTAATAATTCCCCATGAACTTCTTGAATCGAACGATTCATCTTCCCTTCACTATCCGCAAAGACACGAAGAGCAATCACTTTTTTTGCCAGTACTTTTGTATATTCTAATTGATCTGAAACAGCTGTGCCAAAAAATATCAAGAATCCCGAGCTTATCTGCCCAACAACCTTTTTCTCCACTCGAACCGAAGCTTCGCTAACCCGCTGAATCAAAAGACGCATTAGTGCATTTTCTTTTTCTTAAACTTATCAAGGTACTCTAATGCTTTTCCCGTCCCTAGGCAAACCACTAATAAAGGATTTTGAGCCACAACAACAGGAAGACCGGTCGCCTTAATCAAAGCATTCGCAATGCCCTTGATTAAAGCCCCACCCCCAGCCAAAACAAGCCCCCTTTCTACAAGGTCAGCTGCCAACTCGGGAGGACACTTTTCCAACGTCAATTTAACGTTTTCAATAATTTGCTGAATCGATTCTGCCAAACACTCCCGTATCTCCACAGAATTAATTCTTTTCGTCACAGGAAGTCCTGCCACTTGGTCCCTTCCACGAACTTCCATCTCCAGTTCGTTCGCGCCTAGAGGATAGGCTGAACCAATATTAATTTTAATCTCTTCCGCCGTTCGAGGACCAATCATGAGATTATAGGTTCGTCTCATGTAGTTCATAATAGACTCATCCAGCTCATCACCGGCAATACGAAGAGAGCGGGATTCCACAATACCACCCAAGGAAATAATCGCAATTTCCGTGGTTCCACCCCCAATATCAATAATCATATTGGCAGCCGGTTCATGTACAGGAAGATCCACACCAATCGCAGCCGCCATCGGCTCTTCAATTAAAATCACCTCTTGAGCCCCGGCATGCATAGCCGAGTCTTCCACCGCACGCTTTTCTACTCCGGTAATCCCCGAAGGAACTGCAATTAAAATTTTCGGACGGAACAAACTTCTTGCAGGTGTAACCCTTTTGATTAGAGCTTTCAAAAGCCCTTCTGCAATTTCAAAATCAGCGATTACCCCATCCTTCATCGGACGAACCACATGGATTTTTCGAGGAGTTTTTCCAAGCATAGCCTTCGCTTTATGCCCAACCGCAAGAACTTCATTCGTTAGGGAATCAACAGCCACAACAGAAGGTTCTGCGAGTACTATTCCTTTACCTTTGACATAGACAAGCGTATTCGCTGTTCCTAGGTCAATTCCAATATCGGAAGAGAAAAGCCCGCTGACTTGGCTAAGCTGATTTCTCGTTACCTTCTTTAATCTTTCTACAAACGCTGTTATCGTTTTTTCTGCCATACCAAATAAACCTCTTATATCTGAAGAAGCTCTAAAACCTCTTCCCATGTCAACTTAGAAATTGCCTCATCATCACAGCTAACTACTTTCTTGACAAGACCTTTCTTTCTTGTTTGGAGTTCTACAATTTTCTCTTCAATAGAACCTAAAGTGACCAGTTTATAGGACGAAACTGACTTCTTCTGACCTATACGATACACCCGATCCGTCGCCTGATTTTCGACCGCAGGATTCCACCACATGTCATAATGAATGACTGTATCAGCACCTATAATGTTTAAACCTAATCCTCCGGCTCTTAAAGAAACAAGGAACACCTTTATCTGATCATTTTCATTGAAGTCTTTCACAATTTGCAAGCGATTTTTTGTAGAACCATCAAGATAAGCAAAAAGAACACCCCGTTTTTCTAAGTCCTCTCTAATAATCTGCAACATCCTTGTGTATTGACTAAAAATAACTGTTTTATGCCCTCCGGCCAAAAGAGACTGAAGCAATTCCATTAACATTTCATATTTTGCCGAATCCCCTAACTCTGCCTTTTCTTTTGCAAAAATAGCCGGATGACAACAAATTTGTTTCAAACGGGTCAATGTAGCTAGAACATGGATTTGTACTTTATCAAAGCCCTCTTTTTCCACTAATTTAACTAATTCTTCTCTAGCCGATTTTGCAAAAGATTTGTAGAGATTGAGTTGAAGCTCAGCGAGCTGACAGTAATACGTAATTTCTGAAATAGGAGGCAAATCGGAAAGAACATCTATTTTCATACGACGCAAAATAAAAGGAGAAACTTTTTTCTTCAGCTGTTCAATACTCTTCGCATGCCCGCTTCCACTTTGACGAACGTATTTGTCCACAAATCGTTCGTAGGTACTTAAAAGACCCGGCATTAAAAAATCAAAAAGGCTCCATAAATCATCCAAAGAGTTTTCTATAGGAGTTCCCGTTAAGATCAATTTATGAACGGATCCCAGCATTTTTACCGATTTTGCGTTGCGGGTATCTTTATTTTTTATATGATGCGCTTCATCTAAAATGATATAAGTAAACAAGTGCTCTTTGTAACAATCCACATCTTTTTGCATCAGGGTATAAGATGTGATAAGAGCATCGTACTCTTTCCATTTAGCTATTAACGCTTGTCTTTGTTGAGGAATTCCATCAACAACTAAAACTTTCAACTTAGGATTAAACTTACAAAATTCCTCTTTCCAGTTATACAAAAGTGAAGTCGGACATATAATCAAAGAATGTTGATCTTTAACTTTATGGGCTTGTGTGATAGCAACAATAGCTTGCAAGGTTTTTCCCAATCCCATATCATCGGCTAAAATGCCATTTAAGAACATATGGCGAAGCTTTTCAAGCCAAAAAATACCATCTTTTTGATAGGGTCGAAGCTGTCCTTTAATTTCACTTGGGATCGGAGAGGTAGAGATTTCCTTTTCTCCTAAAATTTGTTTTCTCATTTCTCGAAGATTATTGGACATAGTAAAAGTAATCGGAAGATCCTGAAAAGCCTCTTCATCTAGATTAACAAGGCTCCAAAGGGGTTTTTTCTCCACAAAGTCGTCTATTTTGGTCAAACCCAAATCTTCAAAGATTTGCAAAATCTTTCCAATTTTCTCTAAATCCAGAATCAAAATTTTAGAAAAAAGAGAGGAAGAATCCGTCTTTCTAACTCTTTTCTTTTCTTTGGAAAGTTCAATAAAGGCTCTTCTCGATGCAATACAGTCCCATAACAGATCAAGACTAACCCCTTTAAGATCTCCTTTTACTTTTAGTGTCGCTTCATAACCGCCTACCTGTCCTTTATAATCGAGATGCAGATTAAAGCTTGTTTGATCGTAGATGAATTGATCGAGTAAATTTTGAGGACACTCGAAAGAAACTCGGTGTTGATTTCTCGGGATCACCTCAGTCATAAATTCGACAATTTTCTTTTCTGTTTTAGCTACGAAGGTCCCGCCATCCGCATTTACAATAAAATCCTGAAAAAGATCTTCGATGATATTTTGTTCTTCCACAAGATTTCGAGCTAGAATTCCTTTAGGAGTAACAAAGGAACTAATACTTTCATAATTAAGTTTCGATGAAAAGGAAGGGACTTCAATTCCATCGTAAGAAAAATGTAAAACAGCCTCCAGTTCTCCTTCTAAAAAAGAAAGAGAGCAGCGAGCTCCCAGTTTACCCACGTAGGGCATAGTTACAAATTTCTCAATCACGGATAAATTAGTAACTTCTGCAAATCTTCTAAGCTCCGGAAGTGCATTTTCCACAAAGGTTCCGAATAAAGGTTCCGGGATGGTCAGATCTCGAAGGAGGGTAAGATTTTGCAAATGAACTTTTTTGATATGGGATGGGAATCGATAATATACTTCTTTGTCTATAATCCCGGGATCTAGACATTCCAAGAGTCTTACCTCTTTCATCTCCATCATTTTCTGATTGATAATGAAGGAAGGTTGAAGAAATATTTTAGCGGAAGGGGCCGGCAAAAAATCTAAAGAGCATCGAAGCGAAGCGGGAGAAAAAGAGCATTGCAAAGGATGTTCTAAACTTCCGACAAAGAGATAAGGCATCACAGCCACATCTTCAGACTCTTCTGATCCGGGATTTCTTTTTTTGGCTGCAGCATCAAAAACAGCAGCTAAAAGCATTCCAAATTCTTCTTTATCCAATTGAGCGATCCGTTGAGGCTTGTCAGTTTTTAACCCATCTACAAACCTGGCATGGTCCATAATAATGCTCAAAATATCTTGACCGAGTTCGTCGAAAGAGCGAAGAGAGAAAAAGTATCTTTTACCGGCTAAAATAAGAGGCTCTTCATAACGGAGGGTTTCTAAAAATCGTTTGATACAAGAGACATGCAGAGGTTTAGTTCTCGATGGGATTCTTAGGGCAAGTTGAAAGTCCATTTTATCCACGGAGGCAGGATTGTAGATAAAAGCAATTTCAGCGGGTGTTTTTTCATTTTCTTCTTTTGGAAGAAAAAAGGGAGATTTGGAAAGGACATAAGAAGTGGCTATATATTCTCTTAAGACCTCTTTTTGGTATTGAGCGTCTTGTTTAGCTACTTGTTTAGTTTCGGCTTCTTTGATTGTGTTTAAGACCTCGACATCGAGAGACTCATTTTGTTTAGAGAATTCGACCAACATGGTATCGAGTTGATGTTCCAAAAAGAAGATCATAGCGGCTAGATGTTGGCAATCATACCGATAGCTGCAATCGCAATTAGAATGGATAATTTGGGTTTCAAATCGATCGATTTCGATTTCATTTTCATAGGGGTTATTAAAATTGCCGAGAACTTGACCGCTGATTCGGATAGTTTCTTTATCTAATCGAAGAATTTTAGCGGAAAGAACCTTCTTATCATCATAAAGTTCTTTACCCTCTTTTAAAATCGTAGAAGAAAAGTTCTGCCTTAGCTTGCGAAAATTCAACATATTTCAACTCAAATTTATCCCCACTCAGGTTTTACCTTTTTTCGGAAAGGGGTGCAATATTTTTTTTTAGAATTTTGGAATCTACGCTTTAAAATTTTTTTTCTAATTATAAATCTGCGATGTCGATAATGCGAAAAAAATATCGGCTACTCAAAAGAGCATCGGAAACCGGACCCAAATGAAATAAGACCGGTGAGATACCAAAGCCCTTTGGAATGGACATAGAGGCTATTTTAGCTTTCATAGCATCGATTACCTCAAGACCCATTTCCCTGCGACGCATTTTCACCTCGCAGACGAAAAGAGTCTGTGAAGAAGTTTGGATCAAATAATCAATTTGGCATCCTTTTTTTCGAAGAGAAGCTTTTTGCAAATAGGGATTATCGACAACAACATCCTGAGCATGAATTCCCAGAGCTCGGTAAAGTAATGGCCTGTTTTTAAGTAAGAGATTCTCCAACTGAAATCCGAGCATTACTTCCCATCCCGGCAACCCGGAAAGAGACATATCCAAGAAAGCTCCTTGCTCAATTTTTACAAGATTAGGTTCGATGTAATGGATATAGAAACGGAGATAATTATCCGAAAGCCGATACAAGGTTGATTTCCCAATCTTACCCATTTTTAAAGACCAGTTGGGGTGTTTAGTAACAAAACCACATATTTCAAGGGCATTAAGATACTGAGTTAATGTGCCACTGGAAGCATAAGCCAATGTCTTTTGTAGAAAGGAACGATCCTTCATACCCTGAGAGAGTATTTTAATAATCTTCTTATAAATCTCTCCTCGCGAACTGAAGAGATCGTTAAAAATTCGATCAAATTCATGAACTAGAAGGCCATTTTTTTCAAAACAAAGGCGTTTAATATTTTCATCCGAAGTTTGATGAAACTGAATTTGTTCTAGATACCAAGGAACTCCGCCTGTTATGCAAAGGATCTTAAAAAAGTCGAGATCGGATCCTGTAAAACCTTGAAGGCTGAGTAACTTTTTAGATTGTGGGATGGATAATTCGGCAAGTTCCAGATAAAGAGAGATCCGTCCAAAAAAAGCAGTGCTATTGATAATATTTTTATCAATCCATGTTGAAATAGAGCCACAAAGAATAATGATGACATTAGGATGATTTTGCAAAACAAGATCCCACCACACCTTCATTTTAGAGATAAAAGTTGGATCTTCCGAACCCATCCAAGAAATCTCATCAAAAAGGATAACCGTAGGTTTTCCTATGAGATTTTTAGAAAGATTGGTGAATGCATCGCTCCAATCGGTACAAGTTAATGATGGGAGGTGGAATAAGGTTATCAATTGGGAAACGAAGGCATTGCGCTGGTCCTGCGCTGTGACTCCCGGGACGGGAGCGAGTCCGCTAAAGGGCAAAAACACTTTATCTTTTGCAAATTCCTCAGCCAGCCGACTTTTACCTATTCGGCGGCGACCTTTGATGACAGCAAGGCAAACTCGACCTGAGGTAGAGAGGTCTTCTAATCTGCGTAACTCGTTTTCTCTTCCGACAAATGGTTTCATATTTACTATTTTACATAGGGTAGAATTTCGAGTCAAGCTATCCTGCGCAAAATCGACATTTGTCAATCTTGAGCAGGATAGAATTTTAATACGTTGATATTAAGGGTCTTGAAAAACACAAAAATTCATTACATGCGCAAAAACAATAACATCCATTCTCAACCTTCAAGAAAAAGACTAAGATTTTTCCTTTGGAAACAATCCGTCCCCTTCTATAAACTGGCCTTTTGAAAAAATATGATCAAAAAAAATGGTCCCAACCAAATCAAGATTAGCAATATCACGCTCTCAGCCTCACAGACCCAAATAAGAAAACTCAAATAGCTCTAAAAGATGCTAAAGATGAAAAAGATCTCATTCCTTTTGATTCTGTCGAAGATTTTTTCGCCTCACTTGCAAAATAACGCTCCCTATCAATTGCTAAAGAGATTTTTTCTTGTTTTTTAATTTTTAAAAACCAATTCCATGTTTAAAAATCGAGGATACTTTTATATCTCTCTGATAGTCAATCAATTAACCTTTAGAAAGTCTTAAATCTTTTAAATCAAGCTCAAAATACTAGACGAGCTAATGACTTAAAATAAGTTTGAGAAAAAAAGTAAAAGAAGGCATAAATGCCGATTAGCATAATGTAGAAACTTGTGACCTTTTTAAGAAGCTATTGCGTTAACAAGTCCTTCTCCATTCCTGCAGAAACCCCTATGGAAAATTTCATTCGCTTGATAAAAAAAAGTGAAAATCTTATAGTAGTGGGACTTTATTAAGTGCGGGTGTAGCTCAGTGGTAGAGCATCACGTTGCCAACGTGATTGTCGTGAGTT
>JBAXUO010000058.1:0-8143 GCA_037129625.1 Chlamydiota bacterium | reverse complement strand
ATGGAGTAGAGGAGTCGATTTCTCGAACTCCCCCCTCGTTAGATCCCGTCGTGCCCAATTAAGGCAACGGGCTCAAGATATTTGTCTTTCGCCTGCTGTTAATGTTTAGAATAATTTATGGATTATCTTACCCTTAGGTAAAGGATCGGCTTTCATGTATAGCCGGAACTTTTCCCACGTAAAACTCTTACGCTGGCTGCGTCGATTCAGCCATTTGAACATAATCTTCGTTACCTCATTGAGAAATGAGTTTACCTTTTCGATGTTGTGAGAGACTCCATAATACTGTATGTGGCCCCTCAGCTTTGACTTAAAGGTTTTCCATATTTCTATTAGAGGCTTCTCATTCCTGATCTGCTTTGCCCATTCGTTTGCTCTTTTGAGTTTCGTCTGCATGGTTTTTGCTCTCGTTTTCAGTTTTGGTATTACCAGTCCTGATTGAGATTTTCCCCAATAAAACGTAAACCCCAAAAAATCGAACGTCCCTTGTTTCACTCCTTGTGCCGCCGCTTTCTTGTCGAAAAGGACTAGCTTTGTCTTTTCTTCGTTGAGTTGAAGTTTGAACTTCTCAAGTCGCTTCCCAAGGGTCTGTCTTATCCGTACCGCATCTGCTTCATATTGGCAGCATATTACTCCATCATCCGCATAGCGGAACAGTTTGACAGTTCCTTTACAGACTGGTTTGACCATTTCTTCGATCCATGTATCGATTGCATAATGAGCAAAGATGTTGGATAACACAGGGCTGCATATGCTTCCCTGCGGCACTCCTTCTTGACTCATCTTGAACTCCCCTTTGGTCAGCACTCCGGATTTGAACATTCTGCTTATGTATCTCATAAACTTCGGGTCCTTGATTTTATCCTTGAGTATGCTTTCTAAAAGATGATGATCGATTGTTCCGAAAAAATTCTTAAGATCTATGTCTATGACTGTCTGGATTTCCTTATTGAACAGATGATTTTGCAGTGCTTGGATCGCTGTATGACAGCTCTTTTCCGGTCTAAACCCGTGAGAGCATTCCAGAAACAGCGGTTCATAGATGCTTTCCAGCACTTTCTGCGTCATTTTCTGTACAATCTTATCCTCCAGATTGCTAATCCCCAACGGCCGTGTGGCTCCAGGTTTCCCTTCCTTGGGTATAAGAACTTCTCTTACTGGTCCAGGTCGGTAAGCCATGTTCTTCATTTTGGTGATTAGTTGATCGATGTTGCCATGAAGGTTTTCTCCATAAACCATTTTTGTTACACCGTCTACTCCCACTGCCTTGTTTTTATCGAGCTCGTGGAAGCATTCAATTAGTGATTCCTGGTTGAATAAGTGCATTAGACACTCAAATTTCTTCCCAGGATCTTGTCTTGATAGCCAAGCTATCCTGTTCAGTTTCGTGTTCGTCGCTGAATGGCTCTGTTGTCCCATGCGGCGTTTCTCCTACTTAGGTTGATAAATACCCAGAATCCTTCCCTCCACCGTCGTTACTGGCTTCGTCGGTACTATGATTCATCTGAATCCCTACCAGTCATTTCGATTTCCTCGTTTTTACACTCGTTGATCGATACTTCATACAAAGAACTGTTAGGGTCTCCCACGCTCGCTTTATTACCCTTGGTTACATGCCGTGCTCTTTCCGACCCCGGGGTGCCATCTATCCCTTCCCATATTATTGGTCTAGACGATGTAGCCTTCTGCCTAATGTACGACATGGGCCTTTCCCAATTGGTATTTCGGGGCTCAATCGCTCGCTTCCGCTTACGGCCTATACTCTTCCTGTCTACGCTTAATCCAGTTCGTTACCTCCCTGTATTCAAGACTCGGTGCAGGACGGATGGGTACTCCTTTCCCTGATCGCCATTGCAGGCGACTGGTTAATAAAGCGCCTCGTGGCGCACACATTAATACTTTGAGAAAAAAGTGGAATCAGGTCCATACCGCTAACTGGCCTAGAAGTTGCCATATCTTTTGAGAGATCAAAAGATGGAACGGCACTAACTTCTGCAAAAAAATCATGAGTTCCCACTAATAATTGATTGGCAAACCCAATGGCTGCATCCAAGTTTTTATACCTATTTGCAAAAACAGGTCTTTCTATCCTCATAAAGTCTCCATGGTAAAAAAATTTAAAAAAAGGAAAGTTATACTTTTACAAAATTTTTAAGCCACAAAAAAAACAGCTTTTTTTAAATAAACTTGGAATGAAGCTCTAAATTAAAGGGGTAAAGAAAAATAAAAGGTAGATCCTTTTCCCAACGTAGACTCTACCCAGATCTTTCCATGATGAAATTCGATGATTTGTCGAGAGATGGCTAAACCCAAACCACTGCCTCCCGTCATTCTTTCTAACTGTTCATAAGGAATAAACAATTTAGAGACGTCCTCTTTTTTAATACCTTTACCTGTATCCTGAACAAACAATAAAACACTATTTTCTTTTTGTTTTGTTCCAATAGTAATGCTTCCTTTTTCTGTCGCTTTTATCGCATTCTGAATGAGATTGATAATCACCTGTATGATAGCATCCTTATCAAAAATGATTGGGGGGATATTTTGTTCCAAATCGAGACTAAAATCCAATTCTTTTGCTTTAACAAGAGGACGGATTAATTTTTCTACTCCACTCACCACATCATTGAGATTATTTTTCTGCAGATAGAACTTCATTCTACCCTCTTCCAGCTGTTGATAATCGAGGACATTGCCAATCAACCTAGCAAGCCTATCGATATTTTGTTTTGTAATTTCCAAAAACTCTTTTTGTTTAGGATTAATTTCACCAAGAACTCCTTCTTGCATCATGGAAACACTTTCCTTTATAGCTGTGAGAGGTGTGCGCAATTCATGAGAAACCATACTCGTAAAATCTGCTTTATTCTTCCTTATTTTTTCTAAAACCTCTTCGGCCTTTTTTTTCTCCGTAATATCAAGTACAAACGCAATAATGCCGATAATCTTCCCTTTTTCATCGTAATATGGAACTTTATCCGTTTGAACCCATATCGTACCTGAAGGAACTTTCATGGATTCGATGATGTTTCTTTTTGGTACTCCCGCTTCTATTACTTCTACATCATCACTCCAATATTTTTTTGCTTCTTCTGGAAAAAGGGTAAAACAGCTTTCCCCCTCTATTTTCGCTTTTGGAATGCCCATTACTTTTTCAAAAGCATGATTTACCCGAATGAATCGATTCTCTCTATCCTTATAAACAACCATAGCAGGAACGGAATCCAAAATAGTTTCTAATTCTTTTTTTTGTTGCAATAGTTCTTGCTCTATTTTCTTCCAATCCGATTGATTTTTTCCAACTCCCACAAAACCTATAATGGAACCCACTTCATCTTTTATGGTCTGCAAAGTGAACGCATAAAAAATAATTTCTCTATTTTTGGTAATTAAAGCGGCATCCAGTTTTATAAAACCATCTTTCTCAATATGCAAAAGAGCCTCTGTCATTCGCTTGGTATCGTTTTCTGAAAAGAAATCACTAAGTTTCATGGATACAATCTCTTGTTTGCTATAGCCACTCATTTTGCAAAAGGAGTCGTTCCAAAGAACCATTTTTTGATTTTTATCTACTTGAAAAAAAATACATTCCATGCACTCCAAAACACTCTTCTTAAGTTCTAAAGGGTGTTTTGCTCCTAGGCAAGAACAAGTAGCTGAACGAGAGATCCCAAATCGCTTATGTCGAAAACAGAAAAAAACCATTCCAAGCATATAAAAAACAAATACCATTGCTTGCCAAAACCACAAGCTACCACTCCAAGGAAACAAATGAGGAAAAGAAAAAACAACAACGATTCCAAGAATAGCACAAAAAAAAAGTCTCTTAAAAACTATCATATAGTTTTTTTTCTTCCATTTTCCAAAGGTAATACAAAATAGATCGTGGTTCCTTTACCAACCACAGACTCTGCCCAAATTTTTCCATGATGTGCTAATATAATTTCTTGAGAAATCAAAAGACCAAGACCAGTCCCCCCAGGTTTAGGGCTAAATTGCTGATATTTAAGAAAGATTTTGGAAAGAAATTCCTTGGCTATACCAATTCCTGTATCTGAGACGGAAACTTGTACAAATTTCCCTTCTTGATGGATTTTGATAGTAATATAACCTTTTTCTGTTGCTTTTAGAGCATTATTCAAAAGATTCGTTAGGACTTGGGTAATTCTATCCCTATCAAAAGGAACCTTCATAGACTTTTCAGATATTTCCAAACGAATTTCAATGTTTTTCTTTTTACAAAGAGGCCCCATCATTTTTTCCACCTCTTTTACAACAGAGCAAATATCCTGCGGCTCTATATGAAAAACCATCCGTTGGTCTTCCATTTTTTGAAAATCCAATATTTGAGTTACCAGTCGAATCAGACGATCGATATTTTGTTTCGCTATTACAAGATATTCTTTCTGCTCTAAGCTAATATCGCCCAAAATCCCTTCCAAAAGAAGTGAAATACTTTCCTTAATGGCGGCAAGCGGAGTTCTAAGTTCATGGGAAATCATACTCGTAAATGCCGTCTTACTATCAATAAGTCTTTCCAAACTCTTTTCGGTTTCTCTAAGCTTGGTGATATCATGTCCTTCCGGAACCAAATATATAACCTTTCCATTATCATCTTTTATAGGCTTAAGAATGAAATCCACATAATGTAGTTCACCATCTTTTCCCATATGAGTCGCTTCAAAACGAACTAATTCCCCAGAAGCGGCTTTTTCGATAGATTTCTTAATTTTTGTTTGCATTTCCTTAGAATGAGTCCACCAAGGAGTTTCCCAAAAAGGCTTTTGCAACACCTCTTTTTCTTCTACTCCAGCAAATTGTAAGGCTGTACGATTTGCTTCGATTAACGTCCCATCTAGAGTCAAAAGTCCCATAAATTCAAAGGTCTGATCAAATATAGCTCGATATTTTTCAGCCGCTTCCTTCAATTCTTTTTCTGCTTTCCTTCTTTTCGTACTATCTTTGCCTTCTGGGATCAAATAGATCACCTTGCCGGTTTCGTCCTTCACCGGTCGAATAGAAGACTCTATTAAATGAATTGAGCCGTCTTTTGCTTTATTGAATGATTCAAAATATACTGTTTCGCCAGCAGAAGCTTTTAAAATGGCCTCTCGAAGAATTTTCTGAGACTCCGGCATATTAGACCACCAAGGTGTTTCCCAAAAAGGCTTCTGGAGAACATCTTTCAATTGAGCTCCAATAAAAGCAAGTCCTGTCCTATTCACTTCGAGTAGAGTTCCATCTGGCTTGAGTAAACCCATAAACTGGAACGTTTGATCAAATATCATTCGAAATTTCAAAAGACTCTCTTTTAACTGTTTTTCTATATGCTTGATTTTGGTTATATCAATCGATGTTCCCACCCATTCTTTTATAGTGTCCGTTTCATCCATAATCGGTTTAGCACGGCCTAAAAAATCTCTATATTTTCCATCCAAGCCCATAATCCGATACTCCACTTCATAATCACCTTTCGCTTGTAATGCCTTTTTCCATACTTTCAAAACGTGTAAGCGATCGTCTGGATGAACTGCATTTAGCCATCCCTCCCCAAGAATTTCTTCATAACTTTGCCCTGTATGCTTTCTCCAAAAGGGCATATCTTCTTCTACTAAACCTTCTCCATTTGTCGTCCATGCCAACTGTTTGGAAACTTCAATATATGCTTCATAACGTTGAAGTGCGCTAATCAGATTCTCTTTAGACTTCTTTTCTTCGGTAATATCTTTCATAGAAAGAAGGATATGAAATGGCATCTTTGGATTTTGAACCATCAAGCTAGCATTGAAAAGAAAGGTTCTAACCCCAATCTTCGAAAAGTAGAGCTCAATCTCGAAATTTTCTATTTGAGTCTTTTTCAAAAGAATATTATCTAAACGCTCTTTAAGACTAGGGATATTCCATTCTCCCTCTCCTAGGGCATAGAATGGCTTATTTTCTATCGACTCGGGATCTATTCGAAAGGTCGAATAAAAAGAAGCATTGGCTGATATAATCTGAAGATTTCCATCAAGAACAATAAAAGGATCTGGCAAGGTCTGAATAATATTCTTCACATATGCATTCAGATTTTGAAGATGCCGAAATTTTATATGCTCTGTGATATCTTCAATCGCCAAGAGAATAAAGCGGGGTTTTTGAGGAGGTTCAGGAATACGTCTGGCATTAAGCTTCATGACCCGTTTCCCAATATGAGAAAAAGTATGATCGACTTCAAAATCTTCAAAAATAGTATTAATGGGAAGAATTTCTTCTAACAGCTTTCGAAGAGCCGGTATATTCCACTCTTTATTACCTAAGTCATACACAAATTTCCCAAGGGTCTCTTCCGGAGTCACTTTAAAAAGACGATAAAAAGATTGGTTAGCGAAAATAACTTGTAAATCTCCATTCAACACTAACAGTGCTTCTCGGATCGTATTGACAATACTTTCTATGTTGATTAAGGGATCCGATAACTGGTCTAATTTGTTTTTTTGATGATCCATAAATTACACCCAATTAAATTCACCATATCAAAACTAGAAATTCTGTCAATTCCCTTTTTTACGAATTTTGTTGAGAAAAAAAACAAAAACATACATGTATAAAATTATCGAGGAACTATGAAAGAGTATACGACAAGAAAATTTATCTATCAGATGGCTATTTGGCTTTCTCTATTTATTTTACCGTTAATTTTATTTTTCTCTATTTCTCAATATCATTTAATCCTTCCTCCTGCATTTGATTCCCAAAGGCATATCTTCACAGAAATTTGGTCCTCCATAATTTCTCTTCTATCCGGCACGGTTATTTTCATTCACTTTTTTGCTACTGGAAAAAACTTTTTCTTATTCATTTCTCTAGGATATATCCTACAAGGCGCTAAAGATTTAATTCATGGCCTCTTAGCTTCTTTTCATGGAACCTTTCCACTCCACATGCAACAATTTATTCCTTTTTCGGGAGTAACCGGTAGATTTTTTCTCATCGGATTTATATTTTTAGCTTTATATTACAGAAAAACGTCCACACCCAATGAAAAAAAAAGCTACAGAGCTATCCTCTGGAGTAGTATTGGATTTCTCCTTGCTGCTTTGACAGTACTCATCCTTTCTGAAAGCCACCTACCCACAATCACATTTCCAGGTCAATACATTAGTAGACCTTTAGATTTAACCGCCGGCCTCTTATTCCTGATCCTTCTTTTCTTTTTTATTCGCCTCTACCTCAAAAGCTCCGACCACACGCCCTTTATGCATAGTATGATTCTGTCTCTTATCATGTCTATAGACGCTCAAATGTTTATGATGCATTCCCAGGCTCTCTATGATTCTTATTACTTTTTCGGACATTTTCTAAAAATCTTCAGTTACATCTTCCCTATTTTAGGAATTACGATTGGAACTTTCTCCATGTTTACTATTGCAGAAGAACAAAAAGTTCAACTGGGAAAAGCTGTAAAAATTGAGAAAGAGCTTTTAAAAAAATATTCAGAATTAGAATTTGAAAAGCTAAAAGCCAAAGAGCTGAAAAAAAATATCGATCTAAAAAATGAATTCACTCTTGTTGTGTCCCATGAGCTCAGAACCCCACTCACTGCCATGAAAGAAGGTCTTTCTCTCGTATTAGATGGACTTGCGGGAGAAATAAAACCCAAGCAAAAAGAACTTTTGCTAATGGTTCAACAAAACATCCATCGATTAACTCGCCTTATTAATGACGTGCTCGACTATCAAATGCTTTCCACACAAAAAGTAGAATATTTCATGAAAAATCAAGAGATCAATGATGCCATCATGATAGTAGTGAAAACAATGGAACCACTAATCCAATCTAAACATCTAAAACTTTTGTTACATTTAGGTAAGCATCTTCCCAAAATTGAATTCGATTTGGATCGGATCGTGCAAGTACTAACCAATCTTCTCGACAATGCCATTAAGTACACTGATGTAGGACATATTTCCATCACCACAAAACAAGATAATCATCATATTCTTATTTCGATCCAAGATACCGGATGCGGCATCCATCCAGAAGATCAAGAAAATATTTTTGAAAGTTTTTATCAAGCTTTTCATAATCGACAAAGAAAAAAAGGAAGCACAGGGCTTGGACTTCCCATTTCAAAAAAAATCATCCATCATCATAAAGGAAA
>JBAXUO010000057.1:0-8247 GCA_037129625.1 Chlamydiota bacterium | reverse complement strand
TTCCGACTCCCATAATGCCCCGGATGCCTCCGGTTCCAAAGAAGAGCTTTTGGGAAAATGCTTGAGAAAGTTTAGTGGGGTTATTTTTTAGTAGGTCTTGAATTTCCTCTTTACTTTTGGGATCATAGGGACCTTGTAACCATTCGTTGATTCTTTTTTGTGTCTGTTCATCCATAACGATTCCCTTTTGTTCTTTCTTAAAATTGTTAAATACAAAATTAAAGAACAAGAAAAAAATTTTTCTATGAAATATGTTTCTTGCAGGATTCTGCTTTTTCGTTGATTTCTTTTTCGCTGATAATAGGGGCTTTATGTTGATGAGCTCCTTTGCAGTTTTTGACAAGGTGTTTCCAAGAAGTGGGGGATTCGAGAAAAGAGGGCCACCAAGGGAACGTTTGGCATTGAATGGGCCTTGCGAGATAGATGGTACATTTGTTTTGAGAAAGGAAGATGCAATCGTCGGTTCCGGGAGAGTCTTTGAGTAGGATTTTGTCTCCCTCTTGTCGAGTATAAAGGGCTTGAAATTTTTTTATATCGAGAGAAAGAAATTGGGAAATTTTTTCCATATCTTCAAGGGATAAGTGCACGAAGCCTTTGCCCTGACAACATTTTCCACAGGATTGACATTGAAAGGGAATCCCACGGGAGTACCAGCTCATAGATGAAAAGAGAGATTGGAGTGGTTGTGCCACATGGGTTTTTTCCATACGAACGAAGCCACAGACAAGGAGGTGGAATCCATTTGCAGTAGAGTCCAATTGCCTTTTTTCGTATGACAGACACTACCGGTTCCGATGATAATGGGGAGATTCTTTTTTCTTAGATCTTTAATAAAATGGTTATGAGTATGACCGTGTATGTAGATTTTTTTCTGAGGAAATTCTTTTAGGAGGGAAAGAAGAGCTTCTTTTCTTGTTAAGTTTTTTCTAAAAGAGCTTTCCTGAAGGATAGGGTAATGGGAGGAAAAAAGAAAAATAGCGTCTTGAGGGAGTGATTCTAGATGTTTTCTTAAGTTTTTTTCGATGGAGGGGGAAAAATTTCCACGAGAAGAAATCCAAGAGGTAGGTCTAACGACATCTAAGGTGATAAGGAAGATTTTTTCTTGTAGGGAGTAGACAGCTACTTTTTCTGTTTCTAGAGATCCGAAGGTGGGGTGGGAGGGAAAATATTGATAAAAGAGTTGTTGGTCGCTTGCATTTTTTGTATAGGAATCGTGATTACCGGGAAGGAAGATGGGGGTGATGCCAAGTTTTTCGACGGAAGCGAAAAACTGTTTGGCTTGTAAAAATTCTTTTTCGGAGGAGGTTGAGGATAGATCGCCTGTAACGAGTAGGTATTGGACGTGTAAAGAGTTCCAAAGGGAAGGGAGGGATTCTAGAGTTTTTTCGGAGTATAAATGGGTGCGAAAGAGAAGGGCGTTTAGGTTTCCTAGCCATTTTTTGGATAAGAAGTCGGTGAAGTGAAAGGTTGGGTTGGAGAAGTGGAGGTCTGATAGAATTGCAAAAGAAAGCATGGTAATTTGGGTTTCTTATTAGTTTCCAACAAATGAGGAGAAAAAATAAAGGGAAAACTTAAACGGGGTGCGAAGAGTTTTTTTTCAATTTTTTTGGTGTAGGAGTTTTTGGTTTTTTTTTCAATTCGGTTTTTTTGGGTTCTTGTGGGTGTTCTATTACTAACTTCATAAACTTTGATAAATTAGATTCGTCTGGCATAATTCACCTTAATTACTCTCTTTATAGCTTAATCTTATTATATTGATGAATATTAAAACAGTTTAATTATAAAAAGATTGAACTATTGTAGTAATTTTGGCTACTATGATGCCTCCTTTCTTTTTTTTTATCCATAGTATATTTTAAGTTGTTTATTTTAAGAATATTAGGTTTGTTGTTGGTGTTCGAGTTATATGGGTAGCATCACTGGTATGCAAGGACTGCTTTTGTCACAGCTTATCGATTGGTTATTGTTAAGTCTTTCAACATAAGACTATTAGGGTGGTGTTATGAGGTTTTTGGCCTTTCAAGATTGGCTTCTTTTTTTTCACGGATTTGGGATCTCAAGTTTCTTCGTATGTGAGTATGTATGAAATATAGGGTGTTTTTTTACTCAATTATTCTTTTTAGTAATGGTTTTTAGTGAAACCCGTTTAAAATGAATAGGTTGCGTTGTGTTCGAAAAAAAATTCTGTTAAAACCACCCATTTTCCAACGAATTTAACTAACATTTGATGAGTGGTCTTGGTTATAAGAATGAGAGGAGAAAACCGCAATCTTGAGCGAACTTGAGAGCGAAAGACGAGCAATGCGAGATACTGAAGCCGTCAGGGCTTGCCCTGCGGAAAGTCACCCTCTCCATATTAATTACCTCCTTGGTAATATTCGTTTATTACCATGAAGAGGACATTTCAACTCTTCGCTAACACCGTGATAATTGCCTTGAACGGCAAGCAGGGTTGTTGTATAGTTTATGCAAACGATAACATAAAAAGTCTGCATAAAAGATGAAGTTAAAATTTTTAATAACTGTATTGTCTTTGAGCTGCCAAATTCTTTTCGCAGAACCTACTTTGGAAGATCAGGTAAAAGCTGCTCAAAATCCCGACTACTACGTTCATCTTGTGCTTACAGGTGTTGTTAAGCAAATGATCTTTCCTGGCCCTCCAAACTTCATGAGTGTAGAACAAGGAGATTGGGAAGAACCAAGAACGATTTTGGAAGTGGATAATGAGTCGCTTGTCCGCTTGGTTGAAGCGCAGTCACGTGTAACACTTAACCATTATTTGGGGGAATTTATCGATTCAGAGTTAAAGATAGATGAACCTAATGCGAATTTGGTAACGTTGGATTCTTCTTTTACAGGAAAGCCAGACAATATTGAACTTTACGAAAATAAAATTGTCACAATTGATGCTGTTATAAGTGCGCAGCCAACGCGCTGTCATACTCCATTTGTAGTCGAAATTGCTGAGATACTTTTCCATGAATAAAAGAATATTTATTAGAGCTGAAGAGGGAGAAACTCCAGTCATTTCCGTGGTTTATTATGATACGGAAGGTAATAAAACTATCCGTTACCACGACAAAAATGGAAAAATTGGATCTCATGCTTGGAGAAATAATAACCCAGGCAATTTAATATATGGAGATGGTTCCCATGCCAAACAAACGGGCTGTATAGGAAAGGCTAAAAAGCGACCCATTTTTCCAGATTATGCTACGGGCAAGCAATCTATGCGTCTGCTTCTAAAGAAAGACTTTTACCAGAAGCTTACGTTAAATGAACTTTCAAGAAAATATACTGGGGTTAAACCTGGAGTTCCAGATACAAAAGAGGCAATAAATTACCGCAGAGTTATTCGAGTTTTGACTAAGTTCGATATGGAGAGCACGTTAGCTCCTTGAACAATGAAGGGTATGAAAAATTGCTTAAAGCTATGGAAACTCACGAGGGTTGGCAAGAAGGGTATGAAGAATTTATAGAAGTCAAAAAAATTGTCGGGATTCGGATCAATAAAAAACGAGTCATATCGGAATACCTCATTAAGGGTCTAGAAAAAGAGCAATGGTATGTGAAAGACATGGCTATTGCCATGACCGAAGAGGGTCGCCTCCATGCCGTTGTAGTTCATACAAAGAAAGGTTCCTATTTGAGAGCAGAATATGGTTCAAAATTGTTTAAAGAGTTGATTTGTTAGCCTTTGCCGGTAAGGATTGGATGGGTGTATAGGCAAATAGTTGTGAGACATTAGGCCATCAATTCTACCGCTTCACCCTCTATAAGGAGCCCAGAGAGTCTTTTTCTTTCCTGCGCAATATGGTATTTCCAATAAACATCTATCATTCCGTTGATTTGAATTGAGCTCAGGCCAAGCACCGCCTCTGCTCCAGCTATGGTCCAACGTATCCCACATTGCTCTGCGTTTTTTTCTCGAACTAAAAGAGAACATGAAGAAAAAATGAAAATTGTTTGGTTTTTTTAAGTCATAAAAAACCCGGTTTCTATAAAATAAAAAAGATTGGCAAAGGAGGGATGATGAGATTTACTGAAAATCATGAGTGGATTGAGTTGGAAGGTTCTGTCGGTCGGGTCGGCATTACCGAAGCTGCTAGAGATGAAATAGGTGATATTACCTTTATTGAACTCCCCAAAGTAGGCCAAAAAGTAAAAGCTTTAGAAGAAGTGTGTGTAATGGAGTCTTCTAAGGCGGCTATTGATATCTATGCTCCTGTGTCAGGCGAAATCATTTCTGTGAATCATGAAGTAGTACAACATCCTGAGATTTTGCAAAAAGAAAACGGAACGGTTAAAGGATGGCTTTTTACTATCCGACTGTCCCACCCGAAGGAATATGATGAATTGATGGATGAAGCCGCTTATCAAGCATGGAAATACTCCGAAAAATAAAAACATTCTTCTCAAAAAAGAAGATTTTCTTTTTTTCCTTTCTTTTTCTCTTTTTACTCATTGGGAAATTTTTCTTTCTTTCAACTGTTGGCTTTGTAGTTAAAGTAGCTTTGAAAGAAAGTGAAAACATCTTGTTTGATTATAAAAATGTAGGATGGGAGAAAGGGAAAATTGTTTTTCATGATATCGCTATAACAGGAAAAAAATCTCTGACTATGCAAAGCCTTTCCCTCTTTTTTTCTTGGAAAAAGCCATGGGAATGCACTTTACATGTGGATCTTGTCCACCCGGTTTTTTCTTTTTCTTTGTTAGATAAAAATCTTATTCCTCATCGAAAACTTCCTTTTTTGCAATGCCGTATTTCTGTGCAAGATGGTGAGCTCAGACAAATGGAGGAGCCTCTTTTTTTCTCTTTTTTTCAAGAGGATCAGGAAGAGCATTTTGTTTTTTTTCAAAAGCCAAATGGATTTCTTACTCTCGATGTTCTGAAAGATCAAAAGAAAAAAAACATACATTGGAAGTGTGAAAATTTTTCCCCTTTTCTATTGATTCAATTGATTCATCCTTGTTTTTCTTTTGAGAAAAAAGAAGGAGTCTTTTTTGGCCAAGGGGAATGTAAGCTTTTGCAAGATACCATTTTGTCTTTTTCCCTTTCTTTAGAAGGAAAAAATTGTTCTTTTTCGAATCATAAATTTTCCGGTGGTTCCGATCGAATCGTTTGTCAGGCTTCCTATGCTCAAGGAGATAATGAGAAGCCTTTTACCTGGCTAAATACTGATTTTTGGAAAAAGATTTATTCTTCTATAGAAATCGAAAAAGGATACTTTTCTTTTTCTAAGGGGCTTAGATGGGATTTTCATGGAAGCGTTTTCTCCTTTCCTTCGCAGTCCCTAAGTGTCGATCTTTCAGGAACTATTGAGGATAATTCGAAAAAGATCCCTTTTCAGATTGAAGGAAGAGGATATTTTCAGAGCTTTTTTTCAAATTGGTTGTATGGAAAAGTGTCCATTGACAAATCCCATTTGTTTTGGCAACTCAAAGAACTTTCCTCCCAACTGGTACAAGAAACCCTTTCTGTCCAAGATTTGGATGTTAGATATTTACAGCCGTTTATCTCTCTTTTTTCAAAAAAAAATGTTCAAATAGAACAGGGAACTCTTCAAACTTCTTTGCAATGTTCCCATTCGGATGCGAAAGGTTTTTTTGAGTATATAACCGATTCTCGATTTTTTGAGAGGTTTTCTACAGAGTCGATTTCATCTCTACAAGGTTTTCTTTCGTTTCAAGGCATTTTCGGAAAGGTAGACAATCTGACTTTCCAGGAAGGGAAAGGAAAAATTGAAGTGCAAGATGGGATCATTCGTCCCCTTTCAGGCGTCAATGTTTTGGTTCAAGGGATTGAGACGAACATTCAACTTCGCGGCTTTCTTTTTGATTATTTAGGGACCATCCACTTGAAGGGAGATCTAAAAGAGGCTGTGGCTTCGTATTTTCCAAAGCTTGGGCTCGTCAAGGATGTGAATTATCCATTTACAGCCGATCTTTCTTTTCAGAAAAATCACACTCGACTTTCTTTTGTCGGCCATCTTCTGTTAGATCATCGAGGAGACTTTTCTTTTGGAGTAGATCGAGATAAAGGAATTATTTCCGGCTACCTGACAGGAGACCATTGTCATATTGAAAAATGGCCTTTGGAGAATACGCTTTATTCTCTTGTAGGTAATGGATCTTTTTCTCTACGGTTTCAAAACGAAAAAGTTTTCCTTTCCATTTTTGGAAAAGATTGGACTCTTTCTTCTCCCAAAGCTCAAATTTCTATCCGAACTCTTAAGCACCCAATAGATGTTTTTTGGGACTCTTCTCAGCCTTATTGGGAGGCTGTCGCTCCCTCTTTTGAGGGAAGTCTGCATCTCTTTTCATCTTCTACGGATTTTGCGATTGCAGAGGGGAAATTTCGGTTGAACCATCGATACGTGGAAGGCGAAGGGATTTTATCTAGAGAGAATTTTAGCTGCCAAGGGAAGTTTTGTTATGATTTAGATGCCTCTTTAAAACCAACGCTTGGAAAAATTGACATTGAATCTTTTGTAGGAAATGTAGAAAGCATAAAAAAAATCTTTCCTCAGTTACCTCAGGATATTCAAGGCAAAATAGAGGGAAAAGGGACTCTTTCGTATCACAATTCTTGGCATTTTGATGGGGAGGTGGAGTGTAAGGATTGTAGCTTTTCTTTAAATTCGTATTTTCGTGTAGCTCATTTTGATACTCTTTTTTCTGTGAATTCCTCTGATAAAAAATGGGAATGTATTGGGACTAAAGGGATTTTGGAATGTCTTTTAGGCGATAAAAAAGGAAGTTATATTTTTTCAGCGCCTCAGGTAGGAAAAGAAAAAAGCTTGTGGACCTTTGATTTTCGTGTCAGTCAAAAGACTTGGGATATTGTTCGATTTTGTGGGAAAGCCTTACAAAAAAAAGAGAATATTCATGTGCAGTTTGATTTAGATAAAACCTTTTTTTTAGGGGTGAAACCTAAGATTCATACCTGCTGTTTTGACACTTCTTTTCAATGGAAAGATTTAGATGTCGATTTTACTGTTTTAGGAGAATCTCTAACTTCCCAAGCTAAACCCTTGCTGCAACTTCTTTTTCCGGGACTTGAAGTTCCCACTATTCGGGGAACCTTTTCTCAAAGGTTGTTTTTTTCGAAAGAAAAAAAAATCCAATTTTCTTCCGTCGCTTCCGATTTTTTTATAGGGTCTACGCATCATGATTCTTTTGTGTTAGAGGGGAATATTGGGAAGAATAAGATGGATATCTCTCAAATTGCTTTAGATGAGTATCAAACCTCTTTTTCTCTTCGCAAAGAAAAGCAAAGATGGAAAATGGCTCCTTTTACGCTACTTAAAAAGAAAACTCCTTTTGTTTGTTTAGAAGGCTTTTTTCAGGATTTGCGACTGGAGCTTCACATTTTGCAATCCCATTTTTCATTACAAGAAATGAAGGTTTTTACCGATCGAAGAATCAAAGGTTTTGTCGAAGGACAAGGGTGTATTTTTATCGATGTGGCTCAAAGTAAAATGGAATGTGATTTAGACGCGTCTTTATCTTCGTTGTTCCTTGGAAAAAGAGAAATCAAAAGTGAAGAGCCGATTCATTTGCATTTTTCTTCTGAGGAAGGATGGATGTTAAAAGGTTTTCATGTTTATTTTACGTATGAAGATTTTTTAGTCCATTGCCGTTGTGAAATCGCTAAGTATGATGCTTTTGCAAAACGGTTTTTTTGTAAAAATCTTCATGTGCAATCTCCTTTTGGAGCTGCTTTGAAAGCTTTAGAAAATGAGAAGGGAAAAAGGCAAATGCCACTAGAAGAACTCTCTCATTTTTTACAAAAACTTTTATCTTTTCAAGGAGATTTGGATATTGTAGGAGATTTGAGTTGTAGCGAAAATTTATCCGATTTGGAATTTGTTTCACAGGAAACAACAGTCCTTGCGATGGGGAAAAATAGACAGTTAAAAAATATTTCCTTTTCATACAACGATCGGGGTTTGTTATTAGATTTTTGGTATGCCCATGAAAATAGCCTTTATAAAATTTCCAATGATGTGGAATGGTTGCTTGGTTTACATGGAAAAATTTCTTTTCTAGAGGAAAAGGGGTTGCAGCCCCTTATGGTTTTATGGTCTTGGAAGAAGGACGATGGATTGCATGTAGAGAAGGTTCGGGGCTCTTGCCTTGGCCTGTCTTGTCATTTTGATGCAGTTTCTTATTCTCCGACTACTTCGCTTGTTGGAAAAGTCGAGATTGATTTTTCTGTAGCTCACCCTCTTTTACCTGTTCGGC
>JBAXUO010000056.1:0-8670 GCA_037129625.1 Chlamydiota bacterium | reverse complement strand
TCAAACAAGCACTCTATGCCTCAAAGATCGTATCTTATGCACAAGGCTATACGCTTCTTAAGGCTGCGGCCGGTACATATGGTTGGGATTTGAATTATGGCAGAATTGCGCTGATGTGGCGGGGCGGCTGCATTATACGTTCCGTATTCCTTGGCAAAATTAAAGGAATAACAGGGAATATCGAGGGTCTGGCTTACTTGAACCACATCTTCATAGTCTTTAGCTGTAGAACAGACCCCACTCGATGAGGTCTCTTCCCAGTTTTTCATGAAAACTCCGATCACATCATAACCCTCTTTTTTAAGAAGAAGGGCAGCGACAGAAGAGTCCACTCCACCAGACATTCCGACTACAACAGTCCCTTTTTTCATAGGTGACGAAGACGCTCAATTCTCTCTTCTAAAGGTGGGTGAGTTGCAAAAAGAGAGAGAAACCCTCTTTTTTTAGGGGTAGAGATTTTAAAAGCTTGGAAAGCCGCCTGTTCTTTGACGGGATCATGAATTTCTTGCATGACTCTAAGGGCGCAAAGTGCTTCTATCATCTTGTCTTTTCCGGCTAATTTAGCTCCCCCCGCATCTGCCCGAAATTCTCGAAATCGGGAGAATGTAGCAATTACCATTGATCCTAAAATCATGAAAATCATTTCAAAAACGAAAACGAAGATATAGTAGCTTCCATATGAAAAATTATTGTTTTTTTCTCCTTTACCCATAGAGGAAAAAACATAGGCAAGAACTCTAGCTAGGAACATAACAAAAGCATTAATAACGCCTTGCAGTAGGGTCATGGTTACCATGTCACCATTGGAAATATGCGAAATTTCATGCCCTAAAACTCCTTTAATTTCATTGGGATTCATTTTATTAAGTAGTCCTGAAGAAACGGCTACCAACGATCTATTTCGGGACATTCCGGTGGCAAAAGCATTGACTTCGGGTGATTTATATATACCTACTTCAGGAGTGCCTTCTAGCCCAGCTTCTTTGGCTAAATCATCTACAATAGTGAGGAGCTCTCGTTCTTCCGGATTTTTGGTCTCCGGATTAATGATAGAGACTCCCATCATCCATTTAGCCATAGGTTTGGATAAGGCTAGCGAAATAAAAGCTCCTCCCATACCCCAAATGGAACAAAAAAGAAGTAGGGACTTTACATTAAGACCACGGGCTTCCAAGAAAGGTTGAACGTGAAAAATTTGAAGTATTAAGGAGATAGTGAGGATAACTAGCAAATTTACCACAATAAAAAGAAAGATCCTTTTCGCAATCGACATAAAAGAAAACTCCATGTATGTTTTTGCTCCATATTATAACCCCTAGGTAGTGGATAAAGTCAAGGTGCAGAAAGGATTTGCATTGAATAATAAACCATTTTCTGTCATTTATGCTCTTAATTATGATAAGGATTTAGGATTGGTGTAGGAATGTCTAGAAAAAAAAATATTTCCTTGTATGATGTGAAAAATTTTTTAGAAGACAACCATCATTGTTATGTTCTTTTAACCTGTTCACCACCCTCTGCTGAAGGCAAAATGCAGGTACATCTTGATTATTCGGGGGATGAGGTGATTGTCTCTTATTTGATTGATAGTGCGCAAAATATTTTGGAACAAGAACAATCCTTATCCAATATTTGTAAAACGTAAAATTCATTACACGGTTAAGGAAATATGGATCAAAAGGAAATTCTTGAAAGTTGGTATGAAAAAAATTTTACTACGTTTTTTTCTGAATACTGTACTTTTTTGCAATTCCCTTCTATTAGCACAGATCCTGCATATAAAAAGCAGGTAGTGAGTTGTGCAAAATGGTTAGTGGCTTATTTGCAAAAAATGGGATTTGCTTCCGAATTAATTGATACGTCGAATGCTCCCATTGTCTATGGAGAATATATTGTCGACAAAAAATATCCTACCCTCCTTATTTATGGACATTACGATGTGCAGCCCGCGGATCCGATAGAAGAATGGGAGTCAGATCCCTTTCAACCGATGGTGAAAGATAATAAGGTATTTGCTAGAGGGGCTGTGGATGATAAGGGGCAGGTTTTTTATACTCTTTTTGCTTTGCAATTTCTTATGCAAAATCTCGGTTCTTTGTCTTTAAATATTAAATTATGCATAGATGGGGAAGAGGAGTCAGGGAGTGAGGGTCTTTCTTTAGCCTTGCCCCGTTTGAAACAAAAAATGAAAGCTAATTATCTTGTTGCGGTAGATTCGGGTATTCCGGAGGAGAATATTCCTGCGATTACTTTAGGATACAGGGGAATTACTCAACTAGGGTTGGAACTACAGGGTTCTTATTCTGATCTACATTCCGGGACTCATGGGGGTATTGCTTATAACCCAATACGTGCTCTTGTTCAAATGTTAGCTACTCTTTGGAACGAGGATGGAACGATCGCGGTTCCGGGATTTTATGAGGATGTGATTCCCATAACAGAAGAGGAAAAAAGGGAAGTGAATTGGGATTTTGATCAAAAAAAATATCAAAAGACTTTTGGTATCGAGGCTTTTTGGAAAGAAAAAGGGTATTCTTTAATGGAAACGAATTGGATACGGCCTACTATAGAAGTGAATGGGATCGGAGGCGGGTATTGTAAAGAGGGATTTAAAACGGTTATACCGGCTAAAGCCTTGGCAAAATTATCCTGTCGATTAGTTCCTAAACAAAATCCGGAAAAAATAATTCTTTTACTGAAAGATTTTCTTATGAAAAAAGTGCCGAAAGGAATGCATGTCAAATGGGAAAAGGAAAAGGGAGGAGAAGCCTTTCGAGCTAGCAGTTCTTCTGTGCTTGCAGAATCTTTTGCTTTAGCCTATAGTGAAGTTTTTGAGAGACCTTGCCAAAAAGTACTGGGAGCTGCGTCGATTCCTGTTATTGCAGAAATGGTGCATCAACTACAATGTGAGTTAGTGTTAGTCGGTATGGGTTTGAAAACGGATAATATGCATGCTCCAAATGAGCATTTTGGATTGGATCGATTAAAAAAGGGTTTTTTTGTCATGGTTAGAGCGATGCAATTACTTTCCACAAAGAGGGTATAATCATGGGTTTTTGGTTTTTATTAGGACCTTGTTGCCTTGCGACAAGCCTTTTTGTATCTCAGTTTTCCTTGGGGGGACATTATGATCTTTGGATGATTTCCATGGTCAGTGTTTTTCTCTGTTGGGCTTTTCGGTATCGAGGCCTTATCCTTTCTCTTTCGCTTCTTGTGCTCTCTTCAATCTTGTATCATTTTTTCTTTCCGTCAGAACATCTTTGGAATTTAGGAGTAGAGTTCTCTGTCGCTTTTGGCATCTGGGTAAGTTATATCTCTTTCACTGATGTAAAAGAATGGAGCGCTTCGATAGAAAAAAATCGGAAAGATCTTTTTCAAAAAATTTCCTTTATGGAGGAGACTTTTAAAAAAGAAGAAGAAGTTCATCAACAGTACATGAGGGATTTGCAAAAAGAATTGACGGATCTAGATCAATTGGTAGAAGGGCAGCAAGAAGAAAAGGGTAAACTAGAAAAAAAGATGGAAGCTCTTGAAGTCCATTTGCAAAAAGAGACTCAAGAAAAAGAACAAAAATTGAGTGTATTAGTGAATGAAAAAAAAGAGTTTCTTTCTCTTTTGCAAGTGGAAGGACAAAAAAAGATTGAAAAAGACAAATCACTTGTTCTAATTGAAAATGATAAGAAGAGAATGGAACAAGAAAAGTCTTTGATTTGTCAGGAAAAAGACAAGTTACTTGCTCTTATAGACAATGAGAAAAAAGAAAAAGAAAGAATTCAAAACGAAATATCAAAACTTCTCTGTGAGAAAGAAAACCTATCTCAAATGCAAGGCCAGTTCCTTTCTTTGAAAAAGATAGTAGATGAAAACGATCTTCTCTTGCAGCAAGAACGAGCAGAGAAGAAGAAATTTTTTGATTTACATAAACAGTTACAAGTTCAATTTAAAGGGAAAAGCGAAATCCTTCATGATACGAGGAAAGAGCTGTTTCTTATAAAAGAAAAAATGATAGCTTCTCAAAGGGAACAAGAGCTTGTTTTAGAATACCCTGAATGTAAGGATGCAGATTTTTCTTCTTTGGAAGAAACGATGGTTTCATTAGAACAAGAGAACCTCGCTTTGCAAGAAATCATCCAATTCTTAAATAAGAATTTGGAAAAGAAAGGGGCAAAAAAGCGGGAAAAGAAAATGGTGCAAACTGAACTTTCCTTCCCTGTAGAATCATAAGGAAATGTTGTGCAAGAAAGAAATGATCCTTGCTTTTGTGGAAGTGGAAAGAAATGGAAAAAATGTCATTTTCCAATGAAAAAAGAAGAATCTTTTTCTCATAAGTATTTTAAACAATACGGGATTTTACTAAAAAATTCAGAGCAAATTTTAGGCATTCAAAAAGCTTCTCATACGGCTGCTGTCATTTTAGATCATCTATGTAAGAAGGCATTAGCCGGCGTCACAACGAACGAATTAGATGCTTATGCTGTTGAGTTACACAAACAAATGAAGGCAATAGCAGCACCTCTTGGTTACGGAAGTCCTCCTTTTCCTAAAAGTATTTGCACTTCCCTCAACGAGGTTATTTGTCATGGGATACCTAATGATAAACCTCTACAAGAAGGGGATTTTTTAAATATAGATGTGACTTCGATCGTCGATGGATATTATGGAGATTGCTCTAGGATGGTCCTTATTGGGAAGGTGGATCCGGAGAAGGAAAAGGTGAGTAGGGTTTCTTATGAATGCTTGATGAAATCGATAGATATTTGTAAGCCGGGAGTTTGCATTTATGAAATTGGTGAAGTGATTGAAGATTATGCTTCTTCGCAAGGCTGTTCCGTTGTTAATCAATTTGTTGGTCATGGAGTAGGGGTTCATTTCCATGAACCTCCTCAAATACCTCATCATTACAATACGATTCAAATTCCATTGGTTCCCGGTATGACCTTTACGATTGAGCCTATGATCAATGCAGGTAGTCGAGAAGCGATCATTGATTCGATGAATCTTTGGGAAGCGAGAACTCGGGATATGCGACCGAGTGCTCAGTGGGAACATACTCTTCTTATTACAGATTCTGGATGTGAGATTTTAACAAAAGTCCCTTAAGTATTTTCATCGACAGGACTGTGCAAAAAAATAAAACTTGCAAAAGCCCAATGATTTGTAGGTGTCTAGAGTTTTAGTCAGTATGCTAAAAATCGTTTTTTTATAAAATGTTTAACATGAATCTGTTACGGAAAAAATTATTATTTTTTAAAAAAAGTACAGAATTCAGTGATAAAGTGAAAAAGTCCTTTTTGAAGTATGTACTTGTATGTGATAATGAAGTGACTTTTTCTTTTTTAGTTTTTTGTTATACAGGTTAAGGTATGTCTAAAAAAATTTTGATGGTTGCAGGACCTAATGGCGCTGGTAAAACTACCATGACTTTGGAGCTTATGAAACAAGGATCAACGATCTATGAATTTCTTAATGCGGATGAGATTGCTAGATGTCTTTCCCCATTACATCCGGATAGTATGGCCTTAAAAGCTAGTAAGTTAATGATTAATCGATTGTTGGAGCTTTTAGAAGCAAGGAAAAGTTTTTCTTTTGAAACAACGGGTGCCGGTATAAATTACGTAAAACATCTTCAATTAGCTCAAACAAGGGGTTATGAAATTCATCTTACTTTTTTGTGGCTTACTAGTCCCGATCAGGCAATTAAGCGTGTAGCTCAGAGAGTAAAGCAAGGCGGGCATAATATTCCTGCAGAGACGATCGTTAGGCGCTATTATGCAGGAATTAAGTACTTGGTTATGCATTATTTGCCCATTGCTGATGAGGTTATGGTTATAGATAATTCTCAAGAATCATCTTTAAAGAGATTGATTGCTAGGAAAGAAAAGAATGGTGCGTTAGAGATAATTGATGAGGCTATTTGGAAAAAAATTGAGGAGGTTGCACATGAGCGAAGATCTCTCTAAAATGATATTGAAGGCTCATAAGAGAAGTTTTAAAAGAGCTTTTGAAACGGCCGTGCGAACGGGAACAGCGCTTGTTTTTGCCAGAGACGGAAAAATTGTTGAGATTAAACCTCCCTATCGCTATGAGCTAGTCCCGATCAAATCAAAGAAAAAAAAGAGAAAGACAAGTCCTTGTAAGAAAAAGAGGCTTTAACAAAAGATAAGTACAAAGAGCTTGTAATGGCTGGAAATTCGTTGAAAAATGATTCGATTTCTATTTACGATCAATTAATGCAAGATCCTAAGCGTAGACAAAAATTTGAGGAAGAATATCAAAAACGCGTTCTTGTGGAGATTCTTCTCCCTCTTCTTGAAAAAAGCGAAATGCCAGTGAGAGTTTTAGCTAAAGCGGCCGGTGTCTCACCAACGATAATTCAGGATATTAAATCCGGAAGAAAAGAAGGAATTTCCTACTCTACATTTCTTTCAACAAACGCGCACATTGGAATCCCTCTGCTTTAGCTGAGGGAGGAAAATGTGGCCTTGCCTTAAAATTCTCTTTGTCGCAAAATTGTTTTTTTGCATTGCTTAAGGCTAGGTATAGTTTTGCGTCTACCTCCGCGAAACGCCGAAAGAGGCCAAGTCAGCCGGCCTATCGCAGTCCCACGAAGAATGAGGCACATTGTCGAGCGATTGGAACTGCAAGCACAAGCTTTCGCCTTTAGGCGAGAGTGGTTGACTACTAAAGACATTAGGTTACAAAGCTAATATCCGTATAACAAAAGCACTTCAATCAAAAGCAAAACATCATTCTCGACAAAATAAACATCGTATTCCCTTATCTCGAAAAAAGAAAATGATCGTTAGAACACGAAGCTAACAAGCACTATTAATTTTTTAATGTAATTGAAAAAGCTTTTTTTGAAAAATTCTTAAAAAGATGCGGAAGGTTAATAAAAGCACACCACCGCCAATCCATATAGGCATGGAAGATTTCCTTCCATCAAATGATCAGATAGTTATGGAGCAGGCAAAAAATCGAGGGGTTTCTACTGGATAACTTTTTTCCACTCATCCATGTGTTGGGTGGCGTATTGATATCCTTTTTCGACGATGGAATCAAAGGCGGAAAATTGTAAGGAAGAGATTTCTTGTAAGGGGGGACAGATATACAGATGGGCGAGATTTTGGTTTAGAAGTTCTTCTTTTTTAGAGGTGCTGTGAAGAAAAGTAGAATATAGAAGGGTATCGAAAATGGTGGGAAAAGAGTCCTTTTTTCCTATAAATTTATTTAAAAGATATTTTCCTAAGGAAAAATAGGGGGGGGATTGGGAGTGGCTTTTTGGCTCTTGCAAAAGAGCGACATCAATTCCAACGATTATCCCTTCTTTACCAAATTCGGCCATTAAGTCTAAGGGAAGAATATTAGATAAACTACCGTCTATATGAAAAATTCCGTCTTTGTGTACCGGTGGAAAAATGCCAGGTAAGGACGACGAGGCTAGAATGGCTTTGTCGATCCTTCCTTTTGTGTGCATGTATGGTTGGAGCGTGGCAATATCAGAGGATACCGAGAAAAAAGGAATCCAAGTATCTTCTATATGCAGTTCATGAAAAATTTCTTGTAAATATTTAAAAAACTTTTTTCCTTCAAGTAAAGAGACAGTGGGAACCGTGTAGTCCATAAGTCGGTGAAGGTTTGTGAAAATATCACGGCATACGTCTTGGACATTAAAGCCTAGGGCATATAAGGCTCCAAATAAAGCACTAATGCTACTGCCTCCGATGCGGTCGATGGGGAAGTCGCTTTCCTTACAAGCTTGTAATATGCCAATGTGAGCAAAAGCTCTAGCGCCTCCTCCTCCGAGTACTAGATGGATTCCTTTTCCCATAAGAATTCTATAGAGATGTTCATAACTTTTTTTATCTTCAAGAAATAGGTGATGATGAGCTTTACACGGATGAAGTTGAAGCCAAAGGTCAGTTCTGGATGGAGTGGAATCTTTCGGATGAATAAAAAGTATTTCTTCAGATAGGAAGGAAGGAGAAAATTGGGAAGAAAAGGGATCGAGTAAATTACAAGTATAGGGTAGATGGGGATTTATCACAAAAATGATTCGGTCCGCTTCTTGCATGCACCATTTAGTCCAAGGAGTTAAGGTGTTTTCTCCCTCATAAAAAATGTAAGGAGCGTCGGAATCTTCTTCGAAAGAATCTTTTTCATAAAAGTCTTTTGGAGTTAAGTGTCGATGGGGCTCTTTAACTTCTTGAAGAAAATTTTGAATGCATTGGGAAAAATCTTGTTTTTGAACATTAACGGGAAGAAAGCAAAATTTTTCATTTTTGTGAAAGTAGGTGGGCTTCTGTAATAAAAGATCGACATTTTTGGCGAGTTTTTTTATGAGGTGGGGAAACGTGTGTTGTAATAGAAGAAGGAAACTGTTTTTTGGAAAAGAAAGCACTGAAGAATTTTTGTTTGCAATAATGCTGACGGCTGAGATTTCATCTGCAAGTAAAGAGAGTTCTCCTATTGTGTCGTGAGGGCCAAGTTCTCCTAGGAATGTAATTTTCTTTTCTTCTTGATAGACATAAAACCTTCCGGTGACAATGAGATAAAAATGCTCTTCTTTTTCACCTTGCAAAAGTAGGGGTTTTCCTTTTTGCAATATAAGGTAAGAACTCTTTTGTAAAATGGTTTCCCTAACCTCATTAGAAAGAGAGGAGAAAATAG
>JBAXUO010000055.1:0-8708 GCA_037129625.1 Chlamydiota bacterium | reverse complement strand
CTCATTTTTTTTATTTGAGGATGGAAGACCGCATCAAGATAAACTTCTAATAAGTTATAAAAATCTTTTTCAACTTGTGTGCTTGCCGGATAACAGGTGAAATCAGATCCGGTAAAAGCGTTCATGAAGGTGTTGAGACTTCGGCGCATCATTGCAAAAAAAGGGTCTTTAACCGGGAATTTTTTAGATCCGCATAGCACAATATGTTCGAGAATATGTGGAGCTCCTTTGGAGTCGGAAGGGAGGGTTTGGAAGGATAAAGAAAATAGGTTTTCCGTATCATCATTGATGAGGTGGCAGATAGAGGCTTGTGAAGGTAGGTGTTTTAGTTCTAATAATGTAATTTGAATTTCCGGTAAGGGGACAATTTTTGTAACTTGAAAATTTTTATATCGATCGCCAACCTGAGTAAAATTTTTCATTGATATTCTCCTAAAAAGATTGCTTATTAGGTTACCAAACAAAAAATAGAAATATCTACAAAAATTTTCATAGTTTCAGAATTATAATAAGAAAGATTGAATTTTTTTGAAAAAGAAAGGAAAAATTTTCTTTGAATGTAAAGAGATTCTCTAGAAGACGGAAAAAAGCTTTTGCTCTAAAGTAGATTACGGCTTTATCTTGAGTGTAAGGCATGTACATTGTTTGGTACTGAGAAAGTTACGTAAAAATCTCTTACAAAAGGTGGGGGGCTTATGAAAAAAGTCTATCTTATCCCAAATATGATCACAGCATTTGGTTTGGCTTGTGGCTTATTTGTTATTTTTAAAGTGAATATGATCGAGCCCGGAAGTGGATACTACGATGTAATGGTCGTTTCCGCTCTTTTTTTACTGTTAGCAGCTTTTGCTGATTTTGTGGATGGAGCGTTGGCTCGGGCATTTCATGCCGAGAGTGAATTTGGATTGATGTTTGATTCTATGGCGGATGCGATTTCGTTTGGGGTGGCCCCGTCTGTTCTTTTATTAAAAAGTTTATCGTTAGAACCGGGTACCTGGTATTCTTTTTTTGCTGCTGCCGGAGCGACGATTTATTCACTTTGTGGAGTTTTACGGTTGGTTCGTTTTAATATTCAGACCATTGCTGAAAAAAATAAAAAAGAAGAATCTACACCTAAAAAAAAGAATTTTACAGGACTTCCGATTCCGGCTGCGGCGGCTGCTAGCATCGCAGCAACCTTATTATTCTTATCCCCTGTTTTTCAGTCGTATTTTGTAATGGAACAAAAGACCAAAGCTATTATTTTAACTCTCTTGATGATGTTCTTAGCCTATTTAATGGTTAGTCGGCTCAAATTTCCGGGTTTGAAATCTTTGCATTTTCGGGTTCCGTCCTTTCATTTGGCATTCCTTTCTGTAGCGCTCGCTGTCATAGTGTTATATGGTGCTTTGCACTATTTTCCTTTTGTTCTTACTATTGCCGCTTGGGGGTATATATTTATTTCCTTGGTGTTGTTAGTCGTTCGGTTAATAGCCGGAAGAAAATCAAAAACTTTGGAAGATTTTGAACCGGAAGAGGAAGAGGAAGAAGGGGATTGACAAATGTATGTCTTTAGAATGGATTTTAGTTGTATTTCTTCTTAGTATTTTTGGTTTTATTTTTTTCAAATGGTTTCGAGAGAGCCTTCAAAAAGATATGAAAGCCCTCTCATGGGAAATGATGGAAAGAAATAACCGTTCTTTTTTGGATCTTGCCCAAGTCGTCTTGGATAAACATCATTCAAAAGCGGAAGGGGATTTGGCCGGACGAAAAAAAGAGATAGAGGCTGTTTTAGTTCCTTTGCACGCTTCCTTAGAAAAGCTGGAAAGAACCCAAAAAGAAATGGAAAAGCAAAGAGAGGGAGCTTATGGGTCTTTATCTAAACAATTGGAGATGCTCCTTTCATCAGAAAATGAGTTACGTGCGGAAACCGCTCAATTAGCTCAGTCCTTACATACGCCTCATATCCGTGGGTCTTGGGGACAAATGCATTTAAAGAGAGTGGTAGAGCTTTCTGGAATGATGGCTCACTGTGATTTTTTCGAGCAGGTTACTGTAAATGACGATGATAAGAGTCTTCGTCCGGATCTTGTGGTAAAACTCCCTGGGGAGAGGACCATTGTTATAGATGCTAAGGTTCCTCTTCAGTCCTATTTGGAAGCGATGGAGACGAAGGACGAGGAAAGAAAAAAGGTTAAATTTCAAGAGCATGCTTTTCATGTGAAAAAACATATTCGGGATTTGAGTCGTAAAGAGTATTGGAAATTTTTTCCTTCTACGCCGGAATATGTAATCTTATTTTTACCTGCGGAGTCTTTTTTTAGTGCGGCCATGCAAGAAGATCCTTTGTTAATTGAGGTAGGGGCCAGTGCAAATGTGATTTTAGCCACACCAACGACTTTGATTGCCATTTTACGGGCGATATCCTATGGGTGGAAGCAAGAATCCATGTCGAAGAATGCAAAAGAAATTGCAAAAATAGGGAAGGAACTTTATGAAAGGGTGGAAGGGGTAAAAGAGCATTGGGTCCGAGTGGGAAAATCGCTTTCTGCTGCTGTGGAATCGTATAATCATGCAACGACAACTTTGGAGACAAGGGTGCTTGTGAGCCTTAGGAAATTAAATGAATATGGTATTGCTTTTGATCCGAAAACTATGGAGTCATTGGAAGAGATAATGAAGATTCCTAGGCAGTACAAGGAAGAAAACAAAGAAAGGGTATAGATTTTATGATGGGTGTAAGGGTAGAGAGCAAGGAGATTTTTTTTCTTTTTACATTAGTTAGTCTGTTGGTGATTCCCTATTTTCATAATCAGTTGATAGTTGGAATCTTTGTCAATGCCGTTTTATTTTTATCGGTTTCCTATTTTGGGTTGTCTAGGGCGTTATTATTAGGGATGTTCCCAAGTGTAGTTGCTTATATGTCGGGTCTTTTGTGTGTAGCTTATGGGATTCCTTTTATTATTTTAGGAAATTCTATTTTGTGTGTAGTTTTTTTCATTTGTCGAAGTCTTGGAACTGTTTCTTATTTACTTGCGGCTATAGCAAAATTTCTGATTCTTTTTTTTGTTAGCAGTGTTGTTTTTTCTTCTGTGACTCTTGGGGTAACCATGGGAGCTTTGCAGCTTGTTACGGCTATTGCAGGTGGATGGCTCGCTTCTATTATCAATAAAAAGATTTTATTTTAAGAAATTAGGGGGATTTATATCCCCCCTAAATTATTTGACGACACTATTCACAAAATAGGATGGGAAGGCAAAGTTATTGTTGGGTCTTGGAGATACGGATAAAGTAACTTCTTTTCCTAACCATTCTTCTAGATTAATTTTGGTGCTATAGAGGTAAGCAATGGGGACATTTCCATTTTTCAAAACGTAGTTGCCCGGTTTATTTTTTACGGCATGATCGTAGGGTTCTAGAGTTCCTTGGAGGGATTGGGCATTAGCTGTTTGTTCTTGATAGAAATCATTTTTGGATTTTTCCGGATGAAAACTATTCCATGTTGCGAAGAGAGATTCTTCGATGTTGGACCAAAAGTGAATCGCTTCGAGTTTTTCATTTTTTGAATGTCTTTTTCCCCAGAGGTTTGGATCTTGTAGAATAGGAGTTCTTGGGTTCGTTGCATAATCAATTAAAGCTGTTTCAGAGCCTTCGGGAGCTTTTTTTGCAGAGGCAGCTAAAGCTTCTTCAAGGGCTTCTTTTTCTGAGGGGGTTTTTTCTTGTTTAGATTCCAAGTAAGCTATTTTTTTTTGTAAGAAATTATCTTGTAAAAAGGAAAGGCCCTCTTTGGCTTGAGCTACATATTCAGGGAAATCGGGGTATTCTTTAATGATGGTATCGAAAAGGGCTGTAGCCTCTTGAGGGGTCATGTCTTGGATGCTTTTTTTTGATTGAGTTTGGGCAATGTTATAAGCTGTTTCTAGAATATTTTTTGCATCTTCTTTTCTTTTTTGTAAGGAGGTGAAAAGATCTTCTTTTCCGGCATAGGAAATAAATTCTTTTGCAACGTAGAAAGAGATTTGTTTAGGAATTTTGATTTCGATCCATTTTGTATCTTGAGCTACAGGAGAGTCTTCAATTTTGTCTCCGGATTGGAGTTGACCTATGATAGGGGATTCGAGATTTGGCTGAAGGCGGATGTTTACCCGATTGGCTTCTACAACATGGTCAATAACATAGCTTCGAAAGATGTAGGATTTTACGGAAGAGGGTGCGACGACTTTCCAAAAATTGCCATCCTCACCAGTAACGAGAAGAAAATCATTTTTTTGTAATTGTTGAATGATAGGACTTTCGATATTTGGTTTTTGACGGATACGGACTTTATTAGCGGTTACTTTTCCTGTGAAGGATTGAAAAGTTTCTAATTTTTGGGGCTCTATTTTGGCTGGAGCAACGTTTTGGGTGGGTTCATCAGCTGAAATAGAGACACAAGACAAAAGTAAAAAAAGAACAATAAAGCGCATAGTTTTCACTCCTAGCTAGCAAAAACTATAGTAGATTGAAATCTTTTTAAAACCAATCTTTTTTTAAAGACTAGGATAAGAGGTGTGTTTAGGAGTTCAGAACTGCTTTAATATGTTCGCAATTTTTTTCTCCGCAAGTACATCCCACAGGATCGCCCAGATATACGTTATAGTGTTCTTTATCATCGAGTGGGTTTTTAATGTGATACAGGTTAGGTCCTGTTTGTTCGATGTCCCATGAGCGAAAACGAAGGTCTTCATCGGTAATAGTTTCTTCAAGGGCGTTATCTTCTCCCAGAAGGGCTCTAGCGACTTGACAGTACATGCAATTGCAAGAAGGCTGAGGTTTAGGGAGAAGTTCGGGGTTTTCGAGTCCGAGGACTTTGGAAATGGCAGCAATTTTAGAGACGATTTCTTTAGGGATTTCAGGGGCATTTGCTTGGGCTGGGTTATGTTGAAAAGTAGCGCCGAGTGTTTCGAGACCACCGCCCATAGGTAGGGAGAATCCAAAGTTTGTAGTATCAAGGAGAGCTTGTTTTTCTTTTGGTTGGGAGATTTCCTGTTCCAAGAATTTTTCATGGGCGTCGAATATAGCATGGATACGTTCTTGGGGAAGGTTGGGGACTTCGATGCGGGAGCCATTTTTTAGGTGAATGGTCAAAAGAGGGTTGGTGTCGATGTTTTTTAGTTCGATGGTTTCAATGTTTTTCCATGCGGTGGAGATAAAAGGGGGTATGTGTAAAATTTTGGTTGTGATTTTTTCCATATGAAAAATTCCTCCTTTTGAATTTGGATCTACCTACTATTTTACAATAGCGGGGTTTTTTTTGTCAATAAATTAGCACTTGGGTCTATCGTTTGCTATGAATTATTTATAACTATCTTATGTGTAGATAGATGTGGGTATTTGAGTGTTTGCAGGGGATCTTGAATCCATTCTTTTTTGAAAAAGAAGTTGTATCCTTCTTCTTTTTTCCGTATACGTGCAATTAGGTAGAAATAAGGAAATATTTTTATGGTACGTAAAACTTTTGTTATTGATACAAATGTCCTCCTTCACGATCCCTTAGCAATCACCAAATTTCAAGATAATGATGTGGTGATCTCGCTTAGCGTCCTTGATGAGCTGGACAGTCTCAAAAGGAACTCTGATGAAAGAGGTAAAAACGCCAGAGACGTTCTTCGTTATATCGATTCTTTAAATGCTTTACATAACGGAAATTTTCATGAGGGTATAGTGCTTCCTCAAGGCCCCAAAGTGAAGGTTTTTTTCGATTCTTTTTTTGAAAAAAAGAAAGATTTTCCTTTGAGCCTAGATAAAATGAGTCATCGAACCATATTTATTGCTTTTCTTTTGAGAGATAAATCAGAAAAGGTTATCTTCGTGTCAAAAGACTTTGTGAGCCGTGTGAAAGCGGAATCTCTTGGCTTAGAAGCTGAGGATTATGAAAATCTAAAATTTTCTTACGAAGGTATTTATAAAGGCATTCGTCAACTTCAAGTATCTAAAAAAGAAATCGATCTCTTCTATAAAGATGGGATTATTCCTTTAACTACTATTCCATTTGAAAATGTAGCTGCGAATGAATATTTTATCCTGACGACCCCCGAGCGATCTTCGGCTGTTTGTAAATTTAATCATAAGACAAAAATGTTAGAACCGTTGATCAAGCGGGATAAGGGCGTCTGGGGCTTGCAGCCTTTAAACGTAGAGCAAAAATGTGTTTTAGACTTGCTCTTTAGAGATGATATACCTCTTGTGACGTTGATGGGTCCTGCGGGAACTGGAAAAACTCTTTTAGCACTAGCTTGCGGTATTTCTCGGGTGTTTGATGAGGGGACTTATAGTCGATTATTGGTCTCCCGGCCGATTGTTCCTTTGGGTAAAGATATCGGATTTCTTCCGGGTACTAAAGATGAAAAGCTTTTTCATTGGATGCAACCTATTTACGATAATTTAGAGTTCCTTTGTGAGTCTTCGTCCGGAGCCGGAAATGGAGAGGCCACTTTAGAGTGGGTAATGGAAAGTAAAAAAATCGAAATGGAAGCTGTAACATACATTCGAGGAAGATCCCTTCCTAAGATGTATATTATCATAGACGAGGCTCAAAATTTAACTCCTCATGAGGTCAAAACGATTATTTCTAGAGCCGGCAAAGGAACGAAGGTGGTGTTGACAGGGGATCCCACACAGATTGACAATCCTTATTTGGATAAGGACTCCAATGGTTTAACGTATACTGTGAACAAGTTTCGTGATCAACCTCTTTTCGGTCATGTCTTTTTAGATAAGACGGAGAGATCGGAGCTAGCCGCTGTTGCCGCTGATATTATGAATTGAGATAGAGCTTAGGTACGACAGATGTATGCCTGGCTAGATTTGATGCCGGTATGTTTTATATTTTGAGAAGGATTTTTGGTTTTCCCGCTTCACAATTTTTTCCATGAATCATTTTTCTCTCTACAAGTGAACAAAGTCCTGTTTTTGATAAAACATAAATTCCGAACCCTCTAAATTTAAGTAGTTTACAGAAGATGTAACTTGGAGTCAAAATATGGATCCAATTAAAAATCCATTTTCACCGGGAGCCGGTTCCCCTCCACCAGAATTGGTAGGTCGTGATCCATCTCTCGAACAAGCTCGAATTTGAGAGCAATGGCAGAGATGGGGCCTGGTCCTCATCGAATGGGGGATATTGCAGATATTTTGAACATTAAAGCAACTAGCTTGAGCCCTGTTAGATCTAAGTTAATAAAAAAGGGGATGATTTACAGCCCAGCTTACGGAGATATGGCATTTACAGTACCCTTATTTGACGAATTTATGATTCGAGCAATGCCTGCTGTAAAAGGTTAATTTTTGGTGGAGTGATGGATTCAGAACTTTTGAATGGGGATTATTGAAATTATTCTGTAAAATAGCATTTTAACTTCTTTGGAGATTATGGGTAAAACTTGTTTTTGGACCCCCTCTGGGGCCCGCTTGCAATTGGTTCGTAGTGTAGAAGGGCAAAATCTTAATTGGCTTTTTCTACCTGGAGGGCCTGGCTTGGGTTCCGAGTCATTATTACAATTATTAAATATTCTTGAATTACCCGGGAATATGTGGTGTCTTGATTTGCCGGGAGATGGATCTAATACGACTTCAAATAATAAAGAAGCTTTTAGCCATTTGTTTGATGCTCTCTTCGAGGCAGTAACTGAATTTAAGAATGTTATTCTAGTCGCTCACTCCACTGGTGGTATGTATGCCCTTTCTACCCCAAAAATCGAACCGTTTTTGAAGGGACTTATTTTGCTTGATTCTGCGCCTGACGCAGTATGGCAGAGATCCTTTGAAGAAATGGTCAGGAATTGTCCTATTTTTGGAATGGACTCCTTACAAGAAAAATATCTACGGAATCCTAATAACGAAACATTAAAGGAGCTAACTATAGCCTCCTCTCCCTATCTTTTTACTAAAGAGGGTTTCAATAGAGGTATAGAAATGCTTTCTTCTCTTCCTTATAATTATGAGTCATGTCAATGGTCCGATGAGCATTTTGATCGAACTTATCAATCTAAGTGGGTCCCTCAGACGATTCCGACACTTATTTTAACTGGTGAACAAGATCTTATCATTCCTCTCAGAATGTTTACAGTAGCTAAACAGTTTCACAGGGATAATATTGTGTTCAGATCTATCAGAAATGCTGGACATTTTCCCTGGATAGATAATCCTGTAGATGTTGTAGCTGAATTTGAAGCGTTTTGTACAAGGCTAGATATTTTATAGATCCATTGAAGTTGCTTAGATGTCACCAGATAAAAAACTCTTAAGCCGTTTTAAATAAATAGATTAAAAGTTTTTTAAGTAATATGTATGGTAGATGGTGTCTAAAACTTCGTTCCAGATTATGTTTCTTAATCCTAAAGCCTTCAGATCAACAGTAGAGCAATCTTTTATTTGATCAAGAAATGTAAGCAGGTCTTGTCGGATTGGTTGGGGCAACTGTATACGTATATCAGGTGAAAGCAGTTGGTGCAATTTTATGATATCATTTCTATGTTTGCGAATGTCTTTTTCATCGATGTATTTTCCTGCTTTGGCTTGAGCTGAAAGGTCTAACCAGGCTCGGGCTTTTAAAGGAATTATATGAACAGGGTTTATTATGGATAATCCATCAATTTCCATCTTTCCGTTGTGGATAAATTGGTAGTAATCTTCAGTGAACTACCGGCCCCTAAAGGGGCACGGCTTCCAAAATTAGATTACATTAAGCA
>JBAXUO010000054.1:0-8710 GCA_037129625.1 Chlamydiota bacterium | reverse complement strand
ATTCAAGGGTAAAGAAGAAGGTGTCGTTGATGACGAGGAAACGGCAGGTGTAGAACTTGGAGTGTACACAACATTTGGATACTTATGCGAACCGTAATAGGGTAAAACCGTAGGCTCTACCATTTTCGGTGATGGAATTAACTGAGCTGGAGAAGGTGGCGGTGTCGTAGGTACCATTGTATCTAGAGTTGCCTTCTGATCGGAAGAAAGATTCAATTTTTTTAGGTTTTGAATTAATTTACTCACGCTTCCCTTAAGGCCTGAATATTCAGTTGAATTCGTCTTATAAAATGTAAAAACAGATATACTTTCATCAAAAATTTTCTTTACATCTTTTTCTTTAGTATCTAAAACTCTGTTGCCAATTGCAACGAGCCGGGCTGTAAAATCTCTTCTAGTTACTGGTGATGACATAAAATCTCCTTGTATGTTTTTAATAAAAAATTAATCTGAACTAATTATAACAAAATATTAAATTATGAGTCAATTAGTAATGATTTTTATAATTAATATAAATTTATAAAATATATTTTAATTTATATGTTCTAGAAAGGCTTCGGAATATCCACCAAAAACTTCTCCCTATTTTTATAAGAAGCAAGTTTCGTAAACCCCAAATCATTAAGTACTTGATATCCCTTACCAAAATCTCGTATCAAATCTTCCTTCCGATGCGCATCCGCAGATACCAGAACCGACACCCCAAGCTCAAAGCACCTCTTCAAAAGAACTATCGACGGATACTGCTCTCGACTCGGAAAATACCAACCCGATGTATTCAATTCCACCGACATCCCCGCATCCCGAATCGCACCTAGTGCCTCCTCCATCTCCGAAGTAATCTCCTTCGATCCATTCCCCACATACTTCTTCGGCAAATCCAAATGAGCCACAATATCAAAAAGCCCACTCTGTGCCATCTTTTTCACCAAAAACCAATACTTCTTCCAATAAAAAGCCAAATTCTCTTCTATAAAACAAGCATCATCCACATTGTCCACAAAGATCCCATCTACAGAATGTACAGAACCTAGCACATAATCAAATGAACGCACCGAAAGTATCGAAGCTAACTCCTTCTCTGTCTCTAAGGAAAAATCTGCCTCTAAACCTAAACGAACCGGAATCGCTTCCTTTTGATACCGTCTCACATCCTCTATATAAGCATCCAAAGAACTTCGATGCATAGAAAACGTATCACTAGCTAATAAACTATAGTGATCCGAGATACCTACTTCATCCAAACCCAGCTTTTCTGCATACCGAACTATCTCATCAATGGAATCCCTTCCATCGCTCCATTTCGAATGCACATGATACGAAAATTTCATAGAAATACTTCTTACGATACGTCTGCGGCACAACGAAATCCATAGGTCCCGTTAAAAGCCCCAGGATTATTACGATGTCGATGAGACGAACGAAGATCATCTTTTAAACTCTTCCAACACCCGCCTCTCAACACTCGATATACACCTTGCAAAGGCCCCTTCGGGTTCTCAGGCTCTTGCACCGATATCTCATAATAATTATACGCATACCAGTCCTGACACCATTCATATACGTTCCCAACCATCTCAAATAAACCATACCCATTCGGAGGATAACTCATCACCGGCGTGGTATCCGTATTGAAAAAATTAGCTTGCGTATGATCAATATCCGGACCGGAAGGATACGGAGAACTCTCTAATCCCCCAGCTGCTGCAATTTCCCACTCAGCCTCCGTGGGAAGACGCTTCCCAATCCACTTCGCATAAGCATACGCCCCATACCATGTCACTCCAACCACCGGATGCTTGGCATACCCGGATTCAATTATCAACTTTCCCGAACTTCGCTTCATACGGGAGTCACGCAACCGAATAATATCATTATTGTTGCTATCCTTCTCTCCTCCCATCGCATCTAAAAATCGAACAAATTGCTCATTGGAAATAGGATGAATATCCATAGCAAAACCATGAAGAGACACCTTATGCCTTGGATTCTCATCCCGAGCTCCATCAGAGCTCCCTCTATAAAAAGTTCCCCTAGGAATAATTACCATCTCGGTAAGCAAGGGTTCAACTTCCGTCGCTTCTAACTGCTTAGGAAGATACGGAGAAATTGTTAATTCCTTATGAAAAATAGCTCCGGGATCCGGATCATACGAGGGCCTCTCTATCTCAGGAGGCCGAAGTATCGGTTTGGGAGTAGACGGCAGAGGGGAAGGTGAAGAAGAAGATGTCATCTTCTTTATATCCACGTCCTCTCTATCCACTAAATCATCAGAAAAGAATTCAAAAGACATTTGCATCGCATTTTCTACTTTCTTTTCTACTTCTTCCCATGAAAGAACTTCTAAACTTGATACATCCGTAGAAGCTGTAGTCAGTAACATATTCAAAGCTTCCGTTAACTTCTCCGGTCGATTCTTCGGATTGGTTTGTAAACACTTACCAATAAAAAGATCCCAATTCAATTTATACTGAGAAGTCAACTTCGAAGGCATCTCAAAATACCCTTCTGGAAATTTTCTTGTGATCAAATAATAGGTCAATACACCAAATGCATATACGTCGGATTTTTTATCAATTTCTTTCCCCTCTTTTTGCTCGGGAGATAAAAAAGCAAAGTCTTGTAAAAACCCTTTTTGTAAAATGGAACCATCTATCTTTTCTTTTCCGGAAAGGTCTTTGAGCAAAGTTTCATAATTTTTCAAAAGAACTTTCCCTTCCCCTATGATGCGAGAAAGGCCAAAATCAGATAAATAAGCTCGAAGGGATTTTTCGTTATCCTCTATAAAAATATTCGAAAACTTTAGACCTCGATGTACTAAAGATTTTCCCTCCAGAGAGACTCCATGGGCATAATCTAATGCTGACGCCAATTGCCTTAAAATCATTTCCAATTGCATTTCTGTTAGCGGCTTCGGCTTCGATTGTAAAAACGAGGATAAAGTAAGTGGCTCATCCTCTTTGCTCACCATAGGATCCAAAATTAAAAAACAAGAACCATTCGCACAAGAAATGTTATGCAATTTCACAATCGATGGATGATCTAATGATGCTAAAACTCCAATCTCTTTCTCAAAACGAGAAATAAACTCTTTATCCGATGAATACTCTTCCGATAAAACTTTAAGAACATATTTTTTCTTAAGAAAGCGATGCTCTGCAAGATAGACAGACCCGAAACAGCCCTGACCTAACTTCTTTAAAATAGCATAATCTCCAAGGTTTTGCATAACATTCTTCCTATAGTCAAATTTAAATCATAAAAAGGATACAGTTTCTCTGCAAGTTAAAAGACCCCCAATAATTTCGCAAAATACCAAGCCAATAATAATACAAAAAATACAGCTCCCACCCAGATCGCATTAGGCATCCACTTCACACCACCGCCAGGACTGCCTCTGACTTCCAGAGTTCCAATCCCATAATCAAACTCCTGCTTTTGTGACGATATTTTGAAAGCCTCTATGTTTTCCCGAATGATTTGCTCACCATCAAACCCTAAAAAAACAGCATATTGTTTAAAAAATCCTAACGCATAGGTCGGTGAAAAAAACTTATCAAAATGACCATCTTCTATGGCCTGCAAAGCATTGACCCGAATAGATGTAGCGTTCTCTACTTCCTTTAGTGACAAATGCAGCTCTTCTCGTTTCTCTCGAAATCGCAGCCCAACTTTCTTCATATTTTCCATAAGGACATACCCACATATTGAAATCTCTTAAAAAGATCCTATCCAATTTTGAAAATCTCAGCAATCTATTTTTTATTTTAAATGATTATGAAAAATTAATTCGAAACATTTCAACGATTATAAAGAGTAATATTTAACAAAATGATTTATGACTTACGTAATGCTAAAAAGAAAAGGACAGTCTAGATTTGTTTGAAGACTGTCCTTTTTACAAGAATGGCACCTTACTTTTTCAAAAAAGACTGTCCCAAAAAAACCATCGCTGCGAATAGAGCCAGTGTCCCCATCTCTTTTACAGCTCGATGAGCAATGCGGCTAATCTTTTCTCTCATTTTCTTATGAGCTCTTACTTTAGCCTCTTGTTGTAATCTTCTAAGAATCGCAGGACTTTTGGAAACTGCAAAAGAGCTTGGCAGATCAGAAGCTCTGTTACAATTGAATGAAATTAAGGACTCTCCAAAATATCGAAAAATAGAAGGCGGTGCTAGCTCTGCCATCTGAAGACTTGCCAATTGTGGAAGTAAAAACGGCAAATGCGCCAAACTATCAAAACTGCTTTGTAGCGGAGAGATGTCTTCTCTTGTAACTATCACTGCTTTACGATGCTCTACACGCATCGCATCTGCAACTATAACCACAGGAGATTTATAAGTAAGAGGACGAAGAACAGCGCTTCTCATCTCCGGATGCGTGGCCAAAAAAGCAAGGGACGCAGAATTACCACCAACAATATTGGTTGATTTTGCATGCTGATGTTGCCACACACAATTTAAAAAAACATTCAAAAAGCTATCGAATTTTGTTGGATTCGACATATCCAAAATCTTGTTTAATTTGGAATATTTCTTAAAAAATAAATCCATCCATTCGCTTTCTTCCATCTTCTTTGAAAAAGCTTCAAAAGTTTCTGCGTTGGGCTTAGAACACAAAGGCCGCATGTCAACCTCTGTCTTTAATAGGGCCACAGCATCTTTAATAAAATCTTTGGATAGGATTTTCCCTATTGCATTAAAAATTCTAGCCAAGCCCATTTGCATATCTAAATGAAAAGCCTTCGGAATAAGAAATTTCTGAATAGAAACAGACAAGTCTTCCAAAGCCTCATTTAGAGTAGGAATTTGAGATAAAGTTGGATTTGATCTAACATATTCTTTCAAACCCTGAGTCAGAGAATGGGCTATAGAAAAACCTAAACCCATATGTTTTATAAAAAACGGCTGAAGATCCTCTAGAAAAGTTGGAGAATCAGGATGTATTAGAAGATCACCTAATTCTTGTAAAAAAGATTCCATTTGCGGGTGCTGACACAATAGGCATAAACCATCGTGTATTTTTTTAAACACGAGATCTTGGTTTGGAAAATTAACTTTTTCCATCTCTTCAAAAACAGCTTCTTCTTTTTGTTCCGATATCTTCTTACTTAAGATACCGTTTGGTCCTAAATAGGCTTTTTGTAACTTATCGAAAAAAATCTGAAGAAAAAGAGGATCTGCTGTCGTTATAGACTTTAAAAGCAGGGAAAAGAATTTCACACCACCTGTTACAGCCACAAGATCAGCCGTAGTATCATCTGAAACCACATCAGAAAGGCGTTTACGAAAGTCTATTCGTTGTAAAAGGTCTATCAGACTTTCTCTTGTGTAGAAGGGTGGTATGTCAGTCTCTTCTCCAACATAACAACCCCTTGTTGAAATCGGAATAGCTATATCCTCTTGAATCGCCTTATGCAACTCTCTTTCCAATTTCGTTGCAATGACTCGCAAAGACGGATTCTTTCTTGGAAATACCCTTCGATATTCTTGATTCATTTTTTCCATAAATTCTTGAAATAGAATATCCCGATCTTCCAATCGAATACTTGCATAAGGGTCTTTTTCCAAATGTAACGAGGTAATCGTTTCCAGGTTTTCTTTAGAAAGAGCTAATACCTGTTGAGCGCTAATAAGGTGCTTTGAAAGCATGCCATTTACAAGATCCTTGCATCTTCCGGACGTTCCTTGAAGAGCCCCAAGATCTTTCAAAGGAACAAACTGAAAAATCTTTTCCAAAAGCTCATCAGGCAATCTTTCCAAAGTCGGAGGACAAGAGGCAAACATTCGAGGTGTTTTTGACACTTGAGGCCCATGCTGCTGAACTATCTGTTTATTACAAACTGCAATGAAGGCTTCCACGTGTTTTTTAAGAGCCACTACTTCAGGTGAGGGCCCGGCGGATCCGCTCGGCAGACGATCCACTTGTTGTAAAAGATCACTCCCCTGTGCGGCTAGATAAGAAACATCTACTCCCAATGACCAATCGTTTTCTAATTTTTGAAGTTTTTGAGAAATCTTGCTTTCCGCTTCATGAGGTAATGATCCTCTGGATGAAGAAAAACTAAATTCAATGCGGCTTGTCATACAATCCCCTTTATTCATTGTTTAGGGGAGAGATTTTATCTTTTTTTTTATTTAACGCAAATGATTAAAAATACATAAAATCATTCTTTTAATCTATTAAACATGCATTTTTTTAATAATCTGTGTTTAAAAACACCTGCTATTAATAAGGAACTACACCGAAAACCCCCACCTCCTCCTTCAAAAAAACTTGCCTCTTATTCAAATAATTTCTATAATTTTTTCCTTTAACTTATCCGGAGATTTTTATGTCAGCCCCCACTTGCCCCCTCACAAAACAAATCATACAGTTTCCCACTTCCCATGAAGGTCATTTTTTTGAAACAGAGGTTTTAGAAAAAGCCCTTACAAAAGACCCCAACTGCCCAACATGTAAAAAAACAGCTGATAATCTACAGAAATATGACATTGGCTACTTTGCCACACTCCGAACCTACATCGCTTCCCATCCCAATGCCCCTGTCACTTTGCAAGGAAAACAAATAACTCGTCTAGACTCTGCTACCATCGATGAACTACAAAAAAAATGTGAACAAAAAAAACGCATCCTTCATATCACCCAACTAACCATTCAAAATATCTCTTCTATCCTAAACATCACCGCTATTGCCGTCTCTTGCCTTTGGAGAAAAACAGGAACCTCTATCCCGGGAACGACTATAAATAAAAGCATCTCCCTCCTCGCCTCTCTATCCGGTATTATTTTGTCTCCACTTTCATCCGATACAAACAGCCTCTCTGCAAAAGAAGAAATAGACTCTCGCATCAAAACCGCCTCCGTAATCAGTGTGGGACTAGGAACAGCGATTGGACTCTCTGCCATAAAAATAGCTAACCTAACCAGCGTAAAATGGGGAATCATAACCTCTTTGATCGGAGGCCCGTTAGCTATTGGAGTCGGAAAATGGATTGCCGCATCCTCCCTTGGTGTCATTAAACCTTTATCAGGTATCTACGTAGGTGTAACTTCCTTTGGAATCGCTTACCTAGGATCTTTTATCTCCAACTCCATTACCATTATTAAAGAAAACACCTTATCTTTTGCCTTGAAAGGTGTTTTAGGAGGATTGTTATCCTATTATGGAACCTATTACACAACCAAAGGAGTCGCCAAAGGACATTTTACCAAAGCTATCATCGGAACCCTTTGCGTCTCTTTAGCTTCGTTTACAGGAAACAAAACTGTGATGATCTTGAGCTCCGTACAAGGTCTCTTCAAAGCTATCACGTCTCTTAAACCTGAATGGGGAACAAAGATCGACAACTTCCAAGAAAAAGTTACAGCTCATGTAGAAACTATCGTAACGCCGGTCCTACGCAGATATCATCTTATTTCTTAAAATTGCCTTTAGAAAACTATCCCTTCACAACCGGTAGTTCTTCCCATTTTGTCGTATAACAAAAAGAACGGCTCTCCGATCGCATCTTCCAAGAAGACTTCGTTAAGCCCATCGCTCCATAAAAAACAGTGTCTTTTCCCCATTTCTTATTCAATGCATCTATAGTTTTCGTTAGCTCTTTTCTCTTCGGATCTTCCCTTTCCATAAACAAATCCATCTTCTCCTCGGAATCTGAAGATAATTCCAAAAGGACTACCCCACATTTTTTATAAATACAATCCTCACGATACAACTGATGTATACACCTCTTCGCGTCAGCAATCACTTCAGAGGTATTACTTGTAGGGGTCGCGAAAGAAGCCGCCATACTATAGCCATTTTGCTTCCCCGTCTTAGCATCCCATACCATTTCTACATACACACAAAGAGCGGAAGCACAACTATCTTGCTCCCGCAATTTCACACAAGCACTCGCTACATATGTCGATATAGCCTCCAAAAGAGCTTCCTTCCCTCTAACCGCCTGTCCAAAAGATCTAGAGCAAGTAATGCTTTTTTTCGAAGCTCTCTCTTCTAAAGGTATACAACTTTTCCCTCTAAGCTCCCACCAGATACGCTCCCCATTCACCCCCATTTTTTTTCGAATATAAATAAGATCCTTATCTCGAAATTCCTTCGCCGTCCGAATACCGCTAGCCCGAAGCTTTTCTTCCCATCTTCTCCCAATGCCCCATACATCTCCGATAGGAAACTTATCCAAAATGGCTTCTTGCACCTGAGCCTCCCGCACATCAAAAACTCCAACTAAACGATCCTTCTTAGCTAACTTACTGCCTAGTTTCGCCAACGTTTTTGTCGTCGCAATCCCTAAAGAAGTCGGAATACCCACCCATTGCAAAATCTTGCGGCGAATGTCCCGGCAATGCTCCAAAATTTCATCACTATTCATAGAAGCCGGATACTGTAAAAAAGCCTCATCAATCGAATAAATCTCCACATCCGAAACCATATCAACCAAAATCTTCATTACCCGAGAAGAAATATCCCCATACAAAGAATAGTTGGAAGAAAAAACCTCCACACTATGATTAAAACAAAAATTTTTGATTTGAAAAAAAGGAACTCCCATAGCAATGCCGAGGGCTTTTGCCTCTTCCGAACGGGAAACTACACATCCATCATTATTAGAAAGGACAATCACAGGACGCTTTTCTAAACGGGGATTAAACAATCTCTCACAAGAAACATAAAAATTATTACAGTCCACCAGGCTCACAGAGCCCC
>JBAXUO010000053.1:0-8889 GCA_037129625.1 Chlamydiota bacterium | reverse complement strand
AAAAGTGTGACATTTTAACTTAGCCGGAATATGACATTACAACTTAGCCGCTACAATTTTTAAAAAGATCTTGCATTAATGAAATCCTATAAATACTATGGCTTTTGGTAGCCGGAAAAATTTAACTATAGTTTTAAATTTTGGATTAACAGCAGGAAATTTGATGAAAGAAAAAAATGCACTTTCCAATCTTGTTTTTCATATAGCAGAAGCTCCTGTCAAAGATGTGGGACATGGCATTGCACGCATGGACCCAAACGACATGAAACTAATAGGTGCTGCCATTGGCGATATTATTGAAATCCGAAAGGATAAACAAACGGCTGTTGCCAAATTAATGCCCGTCTATACACAAGACCGTGGTAAAAACATCATTCAAATAGATGGCATCTTACGAGAAAATGCTAAGGCTAGCATTGATGAGAAAGTTAATGTAAATAAAGCCACTTATCAAAATGCTAGCCGGATTACCTTGCAACGATTGCAATTGGCTTCTTTAGGGGATAATCATTGCCTAGGCCGTTTATTTGCCGGTATCCCGGTAACAAAAAATTCTTTGATCCGAGCTATCCTTTTCGGCCCTAAAACCCTTGATTTTGAAGTCGTTGAAACTCTTCCAAAAGGAACAGTATTAATTACTCATAATACGGTAATCAACGTTATAAGTCCTGAAAGTGACGCTATGAGTCCTGAAGAAAATTGTGCACAGAAAAAAAGATGCGGCACTTCTTATGAAGATATAGGTGGCTTACAAACTCAAATTCAAAGAATTCGAGAAATGATTGAAATTCCTTTGAAATATCCGCAAGTTTTTAACCGCCTAGGCATAACTCCCCCTAAAGGAGTTCTTTTATGCGGCCCTCCGGGAACAGGAAAGACTTTGATCGCCCGCGCTCTAGCACATGAAACTAAGACATCTTTTTATAGTATCAATGGCCCGGAAATTATTCATAAATTTTATGGAGAAAGCGAAAGCCATTTAAAAGCTTTCTTTGATAAAGCCATAGAAAATTCACCTTCTATTATCTTTATAGATGAAATAGATTCTATTGCTCCAAAAAGAGTAAATGTTCAGGGAGAAGTTGAAAAACGTGTGGTCGCAACCCTGCTAGCTCAGATGGACGGCTTGAAAGACCGAGGTCAAGTCATCGTTATCGGCGCTACGAATATCCCTGATGTCTTAGACCCTGCTTTAAGACGACCGGGTCGTTTCGATCGAGAAATTTATATCGGAATCCCCGATCGTAAAGGAAGAGAAGAAATTTTGAACATCCATACCAGGGGAATGCCGCTAACTAAAGATGTTGATCTTAAAAAATTGGCCGAGAGTACTCACGCCTATGTCGGCGCTGATCTGGAAGCTCTAGTTAAAGAAGCGGCTATGAATTGTCTGCGAAGCGTCTTTCCAAACCTTAGCGCTTCTTTCGATGAAATCCCAATAGACAAATTACTAGAGCTAGAGGTTTCAATGTGTCATTTTACCGAAGCTCTTAAAGAAATTAAGCCTTCAGCTCTTCGTGAAGTTTTTGTAGAAATTCCCGATATTACTTGGAACGATATCGGAGGACTCGATCACATAAAAAGTCTTCTTCAAGAAACAATTCAATGGCCTCTTCAATATGCACCTCTTTTTGAAAAAGCTAATGTTAGTCATCCAAAAGGTATTATTTTAGAAGGACCTCCCGGAACCGGTAAGACATTGTTAGTAAAAGCATTAGCTAATGAAAGCCATGTTAATTTCATCTCAATAAAAGGTCCTGAATTGATGAATAAATATGTCGGCGAAGCTGAAAAAGGCGTTAGAGAGATCTTCAAACGAGCTAAAAATGCGGCTCCTTGCATTATTTTCTTTGATGAAATCGATAGCCTCGTATCTATCCGCAGCGCTGAAGATGGCGACTCAGGGGTAAGACAAAGACTTGTTAGTCAGTTTTTGACGGAGATAGATGGAATTGAAGAATTACAAGGAGTATTAATAATAGGTGCAACGAACAGAAAAGATCTAATCGATCCGGCTCTACTACGAACCGGACGTTTTGATTTTATCGTAAATGTCGGATTGCCGGATAGAGAAGCGAGAAAAAAAATATTTAGCATTCATACAAAAAAAATGCCACTCGATTCCCTATTAAATTTAGATGTCTTTATCGATCAAACAGAAAAGATGACAGGTTCAGATATCGAAGCCATTTGTCATCGAGGCGCAATGAATGCACTCAGAGACTTCGTTGCAAAACATCAAGGTGAAGCTATCTTGAAAAAAAACCTATTAAAAATTACTGAAAAACATTTCGCAGATGCTTTGAAGAAAATTAAGGAAGAGAGGACGTAAATGTGGTATTTATTCGGCGTCATTGCCCTGAAAAAAAAAGAATTCTCGGAAAAAACAATCAGTTTTAAAAACATTGCAATAATCGCTAAAGAAATCGATAGCTGGGATCTAGACAAATCAAATAAAGTCGTCCTTCTTAATGAGCTGCTATCTTATCAAAAAACTTTAGAAAAAATTATGCAGCAGCAATTAGTTATCCCGATCAAATTCGGTACGGTTGTGAATTCTTTGGAAGATATTCAAATAATCCTTACAAAAAATCATGCTCTATTTCAAAAAATATTAAAAGAAATGGAAGGTAAGGTAGAAATTTCATTGGCCGGCAGCTGGGATGAGCAAGAGCAAGTAAAAGAAATCTCAAAAGAAGACAAAGAAATTTGCAAAATGAAAACAGAAGCGCAAAAAAACCCTGATTTAAATTCTTTAATAAAAATAGGTAAGGCCCTAGCTAGTCGATTAGAAGAAAGAAGAACTAAATTCTCAGCTGAAATATTTAAAAAATTAGAGCCTTTAACCATCTCCAAGGTAGATCATGAAAAACTTGAAGATAAGATGCTCATTAACAGCTCTTTTCTTATCTCACAAGAAAATGAAGAGCGTTTTGTAGAATGCCTTTCCCAGTTTGAAGAAAAAGTTCAGAATAAAATACAGTTTAAGTATATTTCGCCTCTTCCTCCGCATAGTTTTCGCTCTGTTCATATTCAAAAACTTTCCTCCCGACAATTAACTGAAGTATTAGAGCTTTTTGAGATAGGAGAAAATACAACTTTTGAAGAACTTAAAAATAAAAACCGAGAATTAATCCTTAAGTTCCATCCTGATACGGAAGGTAAGAACAGAGAGTCTGATTTTTCTCGAGTTCATGAAGCTTTCAATCTTCTTAAAAATTTCTATCATGAAAAAGAAAAACCTTTTGTAAATTTAGATAAAGAACATTGTTTTTTAACCACAATAGCAGACGGTAGCTTGCACAATATAGGAGAGTAACTCATGGACAAAAAAGCATTAGGATACTACATGTATTCCGTGATCTCGGGAAATAAAGATCGTTCTTTCGGCCGAATAGGTTTAAGTGACGGCGATGAAGGTGAAGAGGTTTTTACTATTCCTTATGAAGACCTTTCTTGTGTCGTAAGCAAATCGCCTATCAAAAAGTGGGATCTCAGTCGAAAAAATTTGATCTCACATGAAAAAGTTAATGAAGAGATTATGAAAGATCATGTCGTGTTACCCATTAAATTTTGCACCATTAGCGAATCTAGAGAAGCTATTGTGGAAAAATTTTTAAAAAGAAAAAAAGAAACGTTAGTTAAAAGACTAAATTATTTGGCTGATAAGCACGAATATGGACTAAAAGCATTTTGGTCTAATAAAGAACAAGTCTTAAGAGACATCTTGGAAGGATCTCCAGCATTAAAAAAACAACGCGATCGCTTAGCTACGCTGCCATTTCAAAAAGCAAGAAACGACATAATAACTTTTGGAGAAAAACTGAAAGCAGCTTTTCAACAAAAAAGAGACTTATTGGGAAAAAAAATAATGAGTCGATTACAACCTCTCTCTGTAGAGGTTAAAACAAACAATTTAATGAATGATCAGATGTTTTTAAACGGAGTTTTTTTGATCGCTAAAGAAAAGCAACCGGATTTTGATCTCATGGTTAATGAAGTAGCTAAGGAGCATGAGGACGTTTTGTTCAAATACATCGGTCCGACACCGCCGGCTAATTTTGTTGAAATAATCGTGCATTGGTAAGAAACGCTAGAGAAACGAGGAAATTAGCTTATGGGAATATTATGGGATATATTGAGCGCTCCAGTCCTAGCAGCGCCAAAGTTTGTTCAGTTTATCGCTGAGAAGATCGATGAGGTCGTTCAACAAGAATTTGTAAAAACGGAAGATAAACTGAAGGGAGAATTACTCGAGTGGCAAATGAAATTAGAATTGGGTTCTATTTCTGAAGAAGATTATGAAAAAAAAGAAAAAGAAATTTTAAAAGAGATGCAAAAAATAAATGCAAGTTAAAAAGGAGAAAAAAATGCTTACAATAATCGAACTCAAAAAAAGAGTTGTAGCCTTTTGGTCAAAAGAAATGCAAAAAGATCTCGAGCAAATCAAAGTTATCAAGATTGATGCAACTCCTGACGGCTGGTTGGCTCGGGTTCAGATAACAGAACAAAATGACTATTTTAAAAAATTAGGCTGTCCCCCAATTTTTGATCGTAATATCTATGATACAACTCTCAATAGAACAGGAGAAATAGTTGGTTTTTGTACTGAAGCAGAAAGAGAAAAAGATAAAGAGAGTGAAGAAGAAAAAATGTAGATCTTATGGCAGAAAGTAATTTTCATATGTGTGGGTTTTTTAAAAAATAAATATGCTAGAAAATATAATCGATCAAAAAGAGCTTCGACTAATTTTTGTTGGAGGCAAGGGAGGTGTTGGTAAAACAACCACTTCGGTTGCTCTTGCTTTTTTACTAGCTGAAAAATCACCTAATGATCCCATTCTGCTGATCTCGACAGATCCGGCACATTCTCTTGGTGATTCTTTAAAAATAAAATTAAACGATGGCGAGGCCTCTCTTAAAGAATTCCCAAATCTTAAAGTAAGAGAGTTAAATACTGCACAATTAGCAAAAGACTTTTATAAGAAGTATAGAGCGGAACTAAGCCTTTTACTTGAAAGGGGTACTTATTTTGATGCCCATGATACGGAGAATTTTTTAGACCTGTCAATTCCCGGTGCCGATGAAGTTATGGCAATTTCAGAGATTGTTTACCTTTTGGAAAATAAAGAGTTAAAACATCTTGTTGTCGACACGGCACCAACCGGTCATACGCTTTCTTTGTTAAATCTTCCCAAAGTTTTGGATGCATGGCTTAGTGCTTTTGATCTTATGCAAGAAAAACATCATATTTTACAAGCTCATTTTGCAGGAAGAGAAACCCACGACTCTGTTGATCTGTTTTTAAAAAAAATGCATGAAGACATAAAAAAGGCCAAACACTGGTTTCATCATGCAACCAAAACTGATTTTATCGTTGTCATGCTTCCTGAAAATTTGAGCTTTACAGAAACAAAACGTTTAATCTTCTCTTTAAAAGAAAAAAAAATTCCCGTTCATACCCTTGTCGTAAATGGGCTAGCTTCAGAAGGAGACTGTCCTATTTGTTTACGAATGCAAAAAAATCAAAAAGAACTTTTATCAAAAACTATCGATTGTTTTTTTGATTTTACTATTGTTCAGATTCCCTTGGCATCAAAACCGATACAAGGGATTCCATCTCTTCGATGGTTTTCTGACCGTCTTATTGGAAAAAAAGAAAAAACTGTGAAAAAAAAAGAAGAGCTTTTTAAGGAAAAAAAATCTTTCCTATCTATAGAAAATAGCCCTTTTAAAAAATCACCTATAAAAATAGATAAGTTACTGCACGGAAACCCCAACTTGGTGATTGTAGGAGGTAAGGGAGGCGTTGGTAAAACAACTGTTTCTGCAACTACAGCTATTTGTTTTGCTGAGAAGCATCCCTCTAAGAAATTTTTACTTTTTTCAATTGACCCTGCACATTCTCTCTCCGATTGTTTAAATCTAAAAATAGGCGATCAAGAAACTAAGATATTGAAGAATTTATATGCCATAGAGCTTGATGCTTCCTCTTTATTGAAGACTTTTAAACAAGATTACATAAGAGACTTGAATAATCTGTTTGAAGAAGCTTCTCAAGAAAATTCTTCCTCCGGCATGGATAATCATGATCGCAAAATTTTCTGTGAGTTACTAGAGATGTCTCCTCCAGGATTGGAAGAGATTATGGCTCTTTATAAGGTCATTCTGTTGTTAGAAAAAGAAGGTGATGATGCTTATGACACAATTATTTTTGACACGGCGCCAACCGGACATTTATTTCGGTTTTTGGAGTTACCGCAGTTACTTCTTAAATGGCTGAGCTCATTTTTTGAATTCTTTTTAAAATATAAACAAGTTGCTTCCTTACAAGCTATTGAAGAAAAACTGATAAAACTTTCTAAAGAAATCCGAAAAGCACAGAAAATACTACAAAGCTCTGAACAAACCCGTACTATTATTGTTACTAAACCGGAGTACATGGTTGTGACAGAGACGGAAAGGTTCATTAAAAAATTACAGCAACTGCAAATACCTGCTAATCTTATGGCGATTAACATGATACGTGACAATGAAAATTGTGATGTATGTTACAAGAAACAAGTTGAGCAAATTCCCTTGATAAAAGACTTGATAAAATTAGCTCCGAAAGAATGGATAACAATTTCTTTTTCTTCGGAAGATCTCAGGGGAATAGAGGCATTAAAAAAGTTTGGGAAATCTTTTTATCAGTCAATCACCCCTCCCTGAAGGGAGAGGCTGTGCGACCATGAAGCGTAAAGATTAGCATGGTGAAAGTCCATGTCAGGAAGAGTTACCTAGACCTGTAACAGAAAGTAACTGCGTCACTGTGAAGTGGGGTGGGGAGCAACTGGAAGTGAAACATCAGTCTGTAGGATGACGAACTCGTTTCGGTCTTGATATGTGGAGAGCTAACAGCCTCAAGGCGAATCCTAGAAAGAATTGTGCACGCTATAGGGTAATATAGAAGCGATGCATGAACATATCGGATGATTGGAGACGGAATGATGAGAAGATCTTTGCGTTAAGTGGTGATACCTACCAGAAGTGTAAATCTTTAGGTAGGAGTCAGAACCCTCATATTATCTAAGAAGTGTGGATAACATAACCGCATGGAGAAAAGGGGGGTAGGAAAATAGAAGTTTGAAGAACAAATGAATCAAAGAAAGTTTCGGGAGTGACGATGATGTCTAAGCAAGAAACAGAAACTCAAAGTAGACCCCGCGAGGATAGGTGGAACTGGGTGGAAGATACCATTTGGACGGAAAACATGCTGACAGCCCTGAATAACGGGGTAAAAGGAAATAAATGGTTTAGCCTGATAGATAAAGTTTACAAATCTGCAACGCTTGCACGAGCTTGGGAAAAAGTGAAGGCAAGGAAAGGAGCAGGAGGAATAGACAATATGACTATCGGAATATTCCAGGCCAATGCAGGGAGATACCTTCAAGAGCTTGAACATAAGTTGAAGTCAGGGGGATATCAAACGTCTGCTGTTAAAAGAGTGTATATACCAAAGGGAGACGGCAAACAAAGACCTTTGGGTATACCCACTGTGAAAGATCGGGTTATACAAATGGCTATCAAAATGGTTATCGAGCCTATATTTGAGAGGGACTTTCTTCCGACCAGTTATGGGTTTAGGCCAGGGAAAGGACAAAAAGATGCATTAAGGGCAGTAGACCAACTAATTAAAGATGGTTACAGCTGGGTGGTTGACGCCGATCTTAAAAGCTACTTTGATACAATACCACATGAGAATCTTATGCTGGATATACAACAGAGAATTAGTGATGGTAGGTTGCTAAAGCTCATCGAATTATTTCTGAATCAAGAAATCATGGATGAGATGAATAGATGGGTGCCGACTACTGGGACTCCGCAAGGAGCAGTACTCAGTCCTCTGTTAGCAAATATATATCTCCACCCTCTGGACTGTCTTGTGCAAGAGTTGGGATACAAAATGGTGCGTTATGCGGACGATTTTGTGATCCTTTGTAAAAGCAAACAGGAGGCAGAACGAGCCCTAGAAACAGTACGAAAATGGACTGTTGAAAGAGGCCTATGTCTTCACCCAGAAAAGACTCACATTGGGAACTGTATAGAAAAAGGACAAGGTTTTGAATTTTTAGGATACAGATTTGAAGCAGGAAGAAAATATGTGCGCAAGAAGAGCTTTGAGAAATTAAAAGAAGCAATTCGAGCGAAAACTAGTAGAAGCTGTGGAAGTTCTATCTTGAGAGTTATTGAAAACTTGAACCCTTTGCTCAAAGGTTGGTATAACTACTTCAAACATGCACACAAAACGACCTTTCCATACGTAGATGGATTTATCCGACGTAGAATCAGAGCAATCTTAAGAGCTCAAGAGAAACGACAGGCATTTGGAAGAACTCAGGAAGATCACAAACGATGGCCAAACAAGTACTTCGCGAATCTTGGTTTATTTACTATGGAAACACATAGAACCAACGAGGTAGCGTGTCGGTCCCGATGAGGAAACTATTAACTGGAGAGCCGTATGCGGGAAAACTGCTTGTACGGTTCGGAGGGAAGGGAGGTCGAAAGATCTTCCTTACCCCTATTGTAAGGTGACTTACAACGAGGTGGACACGAAAGTGTCTTGCAAGGGTTGATTAGGGGACAAAAAGGAAACTTTTTGTAGAAGTTAGTTGGAAGAGATACATACACACCATGGGATACTCCACTAGTTCCATGCAACTGTGATCTGCCATTAAACAGAGAGGAAACTCTCAGTGTGTCAGGTTTAAAAACTCCTTCTAACAACCCCGAAGTGGATTACTCTAGCGGGCGGAGGCTTTAAAAGCATTAAGGCCCGCATTTTTTTAATATGGCAATTCATCCCTTACCTAAAGGAAAGGGCATTCTTGCCACAAGTAAGGTAAA
>JBAXUO010000052.1:0-8981 GCA_037129625.1 Chlamydiota bacterium | reverse complement strand
AACTGCTTACCTTTGTTCTCCACATCTTCCTATAAATACTTCGTAGAATCAAAATTCTTTTTCTATAGCTAAGCACTGTTAACTCTTTGAAAATAAATGATTCCATTACTATACTTTTTTCTTAAATTTTAAGTCTAAGAATCATAAACCAAGGGGTAACTATGGCAAGATCCGTTTCAATGTTTCTTCACAATTGCGCTTATGTTGGAAAATCCTTAGCCATTTATGATGCAAAACAATGCGGAAATATCCTTTTCAATGGATTCCAAACCAACATCTCTGAAGAAGATAAGAAAAGCGAAGATTACGTTCCCATTACAACTCAACATTTCCGTCCCTTCAACCGATGGCAAAAAATTAATTACAACCAAATACGGGATCTTTCAACGCAAGATCTCTATCTAAATCAAGATACAAAAAACCTTCGAATCAAATGTAGCATTCTCTTCTTTGCCACTTGTATTTTTCAACCCATCGGCCTTTCCTTAAATTGCATCAATCGTATCTCCAAAATAACCACCCTATCTCACTTCTGGCACCGCTCAAAAAAGCCTTCTTATAATCTCAAAGGTCGCATCCATGAAATGAAAAATGACGTCCTTCGAGTCGTTACGGCCCCTGTCATTTTGGGGGCCTTCCTCACAGCTTCCCTCTATGGTCTTTTTAGACCTTATGATGGAAGAAAAATATACGCCACCTTAGAAAGAGCCTCTTATGGACAAAGCTATAAAAAATTCCCCTCGAATAAACCTGACAAATTTATGAATTTCTTTCTCGCCCCTTGCTTTCAACCTATGGCAAAACACCATAGGTTTGGCGGCGATATCCAAGATAAATACGCTTGGTAAAATTAAGAAAGCAAAATTCCTTGGCGATACAAAAGCTCGAGTATCTTTCCCCGAATAGGCTTTTCTTCAAGCCCTATTTTTTTTATAAACTGATCTAACTTTTTTAGTCCCGATGGAACTTCTTCTTTCGTTTCCACCATTAGCTCAATTTCACAAAGAGAATAAGTCCCCACATCCGGAAATATTGCCTCATCGACATCCATCACAAACCCCTCTTTTTGATATTTTTGCCTATGGGTTTCAATCTTGTAGAGAGGAAAAATCTTCTTTTCTTCTAAAGCCTTCTCTAATATCCCAAAAGAAGAAAGTTCTAAAATCCTGCGAATCTCTTTTTCATCGGTAATTTCTTCTCGAACCGTCCCTAAAACAATCGTCTCTTTTAATAAAAAATCTAGATTCCGTCGACGAAGAAAAAAGCCCTTTTTCATTAACAGATGTTCTAAAGAATCATAATAGACATCAAAAAAAAACTCTTCTCGAAGAAAAACCGATCCTTCGAGAAGTCTCTTTTTTTGCTCGGTATGTAGAGAAAACTTTTTCTCTATTTCTATCATAGCATTAGCTAATCAGCAACAGAGTGAACACAAATGCAAAAATAGCAAACGATTCAACCACCCCAACTGCCGCAAAAGTTTTTCCAAATAAAGCCGGTTTCTTTGCCGTTGCCTGAATAGCTGTTGCCGCTACTTTCCCTTGATAAATTGCACAGCCCATCAAAGCAGTCCCTATAAAAATAGCAATACCTAACGCAGACAAAGCAGAAACGCTCCCCGCCTTAATCGCATTCTTCATCACAATCATTAACACAAATCCAAAAATCGCTTGGGTAGAAGGCGCCGCAGAAAGACCAATCAACTTTCCATGCCCTTCTTCCATATGTATCATCACTCCATGAGAGGCCATACCTGCATTGGCACAACCGATAGAGCTTCCTAAACAACTGAGACCCAATACAATTCCGGGCCCTACCATACTAAAATCCATACCTTACCTCACTTTACTTAATTAAATACAAAGGATTCAAACGTTTTCCATTCCCTTGAAAACAATAGTGATACCACTCGAGAAAATTTAAACGAAGACCATGGATGAATCCCGCCATAATCCCCATAACAATATTAATCATGTGGCCCAAAAGAATCACAACAAATCCCGCCGCAAATGGAATCGAAGAGCCCAGCTCATTAAATGTTTCTGCCATAATAGAAGCGGCAAGGCCTAAGGCAAACAAACGTAAATACGAAAGAATATCTGCAAAAATCTGAATCACACTCATAGGCTCATGCAAACCGGCCCAACCCTTTTGGATTATGGCCAAAACCAAAGCTAAAGCCATCCCTCCATAAATGAGTTGTATACCATGCCCACTCGCATCCGATGGGCTAATCCAATCCATATATACAAAGAAAGAAGTCGCTTGTACTATTTTTGGAAAAAATAAAAAACCTCCAATAATAAACAACACCCAGCCCACATTTGCAATATTTTTTCTTACATTTCGTAAAGCCCCTAAAGAAACATGCAAAGCCCCAACCAGGAGAGCAAATTCCAACAATATGTTATTCTTAAAAGTGGATAAAGCCTCAAACTTTTTTCCTTGCTTTGCTATCTCTAAAAAATCATCCCCTGAAGTAGCCCTTTCCAACTCCGGATATTTTTTTACCCAAGTTTGATAGACATCGTCCTTGAGCCGCAAGTGATAATCCGCTTTCTTTTTGGCAACATAATTTATGACTGTCATTTTTCCAAGTAAGCTGTTTGGCCCTATAGAGAGACCAAAAAATGAACCGGTTAGTCCCCCCCAAAGAATACAGCTTATCGCTAAGACATAAGTGAGTTTTATCACTCGAGGAATCATATCCCTTGAACGAACAAATATATGAGTCAATACAGAATATTTTTTTTGTAAAAAAAAGCCTAACAAAAGATATAAAAAACCGTAACCTGCATCCGATGTGATCATTGCAAAGAAAAGGGAAAAGAAAAACATCACCAAAAAAGAAGGATCCTTATCCGTAGCATCAGGAGTATCATAGATAGCCACTAGATCTTCACCTACCCGAGCAAACCCCTTATTCTCCATATACGTCGGTTCTTTTTCATTTTCATCTAAAGCTACCTCCGAATAGGAAATCGAAAGATTCTCTAAAGATTTTTCTAATTTGGACATATAATTCAAAGGAACCCAAGCCTGAATAGCAAAAAAACTTTTTTCTTCTATCGGGAAGACCACCCCATCTTTAGAAACTTGCAAGGCATATTCATTATACCTTTTGACAATCTCCTCACGAAACGCTTCAAAATACTTTGGATACCCCTTAATCTCTATCTCTAATTCCTGTATTTCCTTTTGCACAATATGTAATCTTTCCCAAAGCATGCCGACAGGTTTATCAAAGGTAATTTCTGTAAAATCCGGGTACTGCTTCCATTCCTTATTAATGGAGACAAAATAATCAAAATCATTATTCTCTCCGACATAAATAAGTTCCTCAAATTCTGCCGCTTTTTTCGCTTGCGATTTGGACACGCAAAAAAACTGAAAAAACCTTTTTCCTTCTTTTTGCAAATAATCAAAATCATCTAGAGAAAAATCTCCAAAAGGTTCTACTCGGTCTATTTCATGAAGAAGAGCACTTTCTTCCATTCTTCCTTTATCAATGTTGGCACGAATCGAAACCATTCGAGAAGCGAGAATATCCATATCAGAAGAAGTTTCCTGCTCCAAAGCTCTTGGTAATCGCTGAAGAATCTGAATCGCATGAACTAGTTCTTCTATATTTGGAGGAAGATCATCGAGTTTCGCACTCGTGCTCGAAATAAATTCCAAAACTCCCATTTCTTGCGCTTTTGGAAAAAACTGATCTAAATCTTTTTTCATTCCATAGAGAAGAATTTTTTTTACCCGAATGATCATATCCTCTTCTCCTTTTTCGCAAAAATTTTCTGTTTAGCCACTTTAGATTGTGCTACAGCAGAAAGGGCTTGATCCCCTAAAAAAATCCGTATCTTCCGAATATTCCCTAAAGATCTAGGAATTAATATTTTCTCGAAGAGATTGACCCGAATAGAAACTTCTAAAAGCTCTTTTTCCAATGCATATTTTTTTTCTTCTTGGATCCGAATCTCTTCTCTCAATTTCACCACATTTTTTATTCGATCTAACGCGGTATCCATCCACATAGGAGTAGAAAAAAGAGAGTATGTTTCTTCCGGGAAAGTGACCCCCTCAAAAACGGGAACTTCTACTCCGGCCAAATTCTCATACCGCTTTTGTATGCTTTCTACTTGAGTGAAAAATAAAACCTCGGTATCGGGGGCTCTTCCTAAAAGAGGAATCAATTCATCTAGACCTTTTCTCTCTATGGAAAATTTTTTTTCTAATTTTTGCAAACTAACACAAACATTATTAAACTCCAATTGCAACATGGCTTTTTTTAATTGCAGTGTAGGTAAATATTTTTGGAGCTGAAAGAGTTTCTCTTGTTCCGAACGAAGCCCGCTTTTGGTTAATTTAACACTAACTGCCATATGCTATTTCTCTTTTGGCCAATATTTCGCAGTTAATTGTCGTTTCATACCCACCTCTTCTAACTCAAAACATTCAGCTAAAATAGTCCAACCTAGATTCAAGGCCTCTTCCAAAGTTATATTCACTTCTAATCTCATCATCTTTCTTTCGAATAAATCACAATAACGAAGTAATTTCTCATCCCATCGAGAGAGTTTAAATCCCATACTTTGTCTTTCTTTTGCTTTTTTCGAATCAGAATACAATCGAATCATCGTATCGGCCAAATATCCATGATCTTCTCTTGTTATTTTTCCAATCACATGCTGTTTCAAACGAGATAAAGACCCAAACGGATCAATCATATGGTTATGTAAGTAAAACTGACCTTCTGTGATATATCCCGTATTATCCGGAATCGGATGGGTAACATCTCCTCCAGGCATTGTCGTTACAGAAACTATCGTTACAGAACCACTTCCATCGATATCCACAGCTTTTTCATAACGAACAGCTAAATCCGAATACAAAGTTCCCGGATAACCCCTATTGGAAGGAATTTGGTCCATTGTAATAGCAATCTCCTTGAGAGCGTCTGCAAAAGCTGTCATGTCCGTCAACAAAACAATCACACTTTTTCCTCGAATGGCGAACTGCTCCGCACAGGAAAGGACCATATCCGGAACCAAAATACATTCCACCGGAGGATCGATCGCCTGATGAATAAACATTACCGTTTTATGACGAGATCCGGCATTTTCCGCATTTTCAATAAAAGACTGATAATCATCAAAGCGAAGTCCCATTCCCCCAATAATCACAACCTCAGCATCCGTTTGGTTGGCTATCCTCATCAAAAGAGCGTTATAAGGCTCTCCGGGAATCGAAAAAATAGGAATTTTCTGAGATTTAACAAGACAATTAAACATATCAATCATAGGAATATTCGTACGGACCATGTCTCTGGGAACAATCCGCTTTGTAGGATTAAAAGATGGAGTGCACACATTAATACTGGTTCCTACAATCGAAGGTCCCTCATCAATAATTTCACCGGCTCCATTAAAACACCTACCCAAAAGAGCATCGCTAAAAACTACTTGCACTTGTCTCTTTAAAAAAACAACATGGTCACCGGTAGAAATACCTCTTGTACTTTCAAACACTTGCAAAGTGACAAGATCTTTTTCGAATCGAAGTACAGAGGCATATGTTTTTTCTCCACTCGCCTTCTCAACCATCGCAAGCTCTCCGAGACCCACCCCTTCAGCCACCACTGTGATGAGATTTCCTCGAACATCCAAAATTCTATCGTATACCTTCCTCATAACCGGATTCCTTCTATTTTTTCTTCCACTTGCTTTAACATTTCCTGATAATGCTCTGTTCGAAATGGCATATAATTAAGATTACGAATTTCATCTTGAATCTCTAGAAAAAACGATCTAGCTTCATCATGGGAATCAAATGAAAATTTCTTAAGAAAAATCTTTTGTATCAGCATAAAAAGTTCTAGCTGTCTTTCTTCTCTACAAAAGCAATCCTCTTTATCAAAAGCATTTTGCTGTAGATAACAAGCATCATATAACTCGCCTTTAAAAAACTTAATCATATCCTCAATAGCAGTTCCCTCTTCCCCCACTACTTCCATACGCTTTTCAATTTCATTCCCTTCTTGTAAAAATTCTTCAGCCAATTCTACTTTTTTCTCCCAATCATTCACTGTTTTTTTCATTAAGAAATCCACTTGAGGAAGATATTTAGTCCAAGAAATTAAAGGATCAATCGCAGGATATCGTCTTGCATCCGATCTCATTCGTGAAAGTCCTAAAAACACCCCTACCACAGTAAGCGTCGCTTGCGTTACAGGCTCTTCAAAATTACCCCCGGCCGGAGAAACAGCGCCGCCTATGGTTAAAGAACCAATTCTATTTTTGGGTAAAGACAAGACTCCCGATCGTTCATAAAAAGCTGCAATACGCGAGGCTAAATAAGCCGGATAAGCCTCTTCTCCGGGAATTTCCTCGAGTCTTCCGGACATTTCCCTCATAGCTTGAGCCCATCTAGATGTCGAATCCGCAAGAACCAAAACTTCCAATCCCATTTGCCGATAATATTCTCCAATCGTTGTAGCGATATATACAGAAGCTTCTCTTGCAGCAACAGGCATGGAAGAGGTATTACAAATAATCACCGTTCTTTCCATCAAAGGATTAGAAGTTCTAGAATCAATGAGATGGGGAAACTCTCGTAAGATTTCAACCACTTCCCCAGCCCTTTCTCCACAAGCGGCAATAATCACAATATCTACATCCGAATATCTAGAGAGATGGTGTTGTAAAACCGTTTTTCCTGCGCCAAAAGGTCCGGGTGTACAAAAAGTTCCTCCTTTAAGTACCGGAAACTGGGTATCGATAATGCGCAGACCTGTATGCATCATTTCCGAAGGCTTTACTTTTTTTCCTAAAGACAAAGGCATTTTCACCGGCCATCTTTGCAATAACGTAAAAGAGAGCTCTTTTCCTTTTTCATCTAGCCCCTTAGCGATTACCTCTTCAATCGAATACAATCCTTTAGGAGCCACCCATGTCAATGTGTATTTTTTATATAAAAGAAAAGGAACCATAATTAAATGATGAAACTGTCCTTCCATCACCTCGCCTAAAGAATCTCCTCTTTCGACAACATCACCCACTTTAGCCAAAGGCAAATAATCCCATTTTTTCAATCGATCTAGTGGGGGAATACGAACGCCTCGAGACAAGAAAAAACCTGTTTTTTCCGCAACTTTTTCAAGTGGATTTTGCAACCCATCAAAAATTGATTGCAAAAGACCCGGTCCCAGTTCAGCTTCCAATAAACGTCCCGTGTATTCCACTCTCGAACCCAATGTAATCCCGGAAGTATCTTCAAATACCTGCATTTTCGCACGATTGCCATCAATTTCAAGAACTTCACAAGCTATTAGCATGTCCTGTAATAAAACCAAACCAACTTCACCTTGTCGGATATTGCCTTCAAATAATACGTGCAAAAGATTGCCATATGCTTCAACAACCTTTCCTGTCGCCAATACTTCACTCATATTTTACCTCGCACAAGAGAATCTACAATTTGTTTTCCTTCCTCAATATTGGATTCATTCCATTCTAATACCACCTGATATTTAGCTAAATAGGCCATCAGATGATTAATAGTAAAGAACTCATTCCCAGCCAAATTTTCCATTTGCTCCAATCGGTATTCCATGTAGGCACGAAATAAAGCCTTAGGATCGGATCCATGTTGTAAAAAAAGAGCTTTAACCCCCTGAAATTCCTCAGGCACTCCTAAAACATCTTTATCGTCTTTTTGAGAGAGTAAAGAACCGACGAAAAAATCATCGGGATCTTCATATAAAATCTCACTGGCCAAATTTCTTTTCCGCTGTTTCGCTCGAAGAGCCGTCAGGATCAAAGCCAAATCTCGTTCCCAAGTAAAATATCTACGTAAAAACTGATTATTCGAAGTCATCGCATTTTTAAAAAATTGAGATAATAAATAAGGAAAATCTTTCAATCTATAAGGAATATCTTCATGGGTCTTAAGAAAGGAAAAAACATACTCAGGAAAAACTTCTTGTCTTATGATTGCCTCTGTCATCTCCTTTTCGCTTAAATTTCCACCTAAGTGAAAAGGTCTTTTTAACCATAGACAGCGCAAATTCTTAAAATCAATAAACTGACGGAAAGAAAAAACTAAAGAAGCGTCCTTTAAAGAAAGATTAAGCTGTAATAAAAGTTGCATCTCAAAATAAGAAATCTGTGGTTTCCTTTCTAAGTATAAAGGTGGTAAAGCACATAAAACAAAATAGTATCGGCTCATAAAAAACTCTTAAGGCAATTGAAAAATGCTTTCTCTAAAATCCTTATGAATGTATCTCATGATCATTTCTTTGAGTACAGCATCTGACATATCCAAAGTAATTTGCTTATTATGAAGCTTAACTCGAACTCCCCCCTGAAAATCCCCAACTATAAGTTCTTTTTCTCGGAGTTTTTCTAAAAAATTCGCTGCTAAACTCTTAGCTACCTCGCTAGGGGCCGCCGTTTTTGCTATGTAAGCACTAAGGTCTGCATCTATTCCTTTCTCTTCCACCGCACGAATTAAAGCCATAACAAGCCTAGCTATGACCTCTTTGCTTGAAGAAGCCTTTTCCACCTCGTCAAATAAATTTTCTTGAAAGAGTTTTTGTTCAATTTGCTGTCTTAGCTCTTCCACCGTTTCTCGACAGGCTAGAGCTAAAGAAGCTGTAAAATTCTTCTCTTTCTTTACTCTTTCTTCTTCTGCTAAAGCTTGAAAATTTTCCGCTTCTTTTTTGGCATTTTCAATAATTTCTCGAGCTTGCATCTCGGCGTTTTCTACGATTTCTCGAGATTGTTGTCTGGCGGGATCAAGAGTCTCTTTTTTTAAGATGTCGCAGATCTTCTGCATTTTATCTTTGGCAATTTCTTCGTTCTTCATAGGACAAACCTGAATTATGGACTTGTTAGGTTAAGTCTAGCACCTTCGAATTTATTTGGTACCTTTTTTTACCAAAAAAGTATTTTTTTATCCAATTCTTATAAAGAGCAAAAAAGCCT
>JBAXUO010000051.1:0-9010 GCA_037129625.1 Chlamydiota bacterium | reverse complement strand
TGCTTGTCTTTTTATAGCGAGAACGACGCAGGGAGCGTTTTCTTTAAAAGAGTTATATTGTATGAAAAGCTTGTCGTTTTCTGTGCTATCGATCGCTTTTCCGATTTGAGAGATTTTGACAAGGGCTCCCTTTTGGGTTTTAAGAACCAAGTTTTGATAATTTTTCCCTTTCATGAGTTGACCATCGACTTGGATAGTGAATTCATTTTTTTTGCCGAAAAGGGTTCCTGTGGGTAGATTAACTGTTCCTGATTGAAGGGCTGACCCTACTTCATCGAGGCCGAGATTCATAGCAGCGAGCACTTCGGGATTGACTTGAATTCTTGGGGAATAAGGGGAACCATAGGTTTGGACTTGTGAGACTCCTTCTATCATAGAAAGTCTTTGACCTAGGAAAGTGCTGGCATAATCATAAAGAGCTCCAAGTTCCATAGTTTGTGAGGTGATAGCTAAATAGAAAATGGGAGTAGCCGAGGGGTTGACTTTACTATAGGTAGGGTTGTTGGGTAAGTTAGCGGGTAGATTAGGGAGCGCTTGATTGATTGCTGCGGATACATCTGTAGAAGCGGAGTCTAAAGTTTTATCTAAGGCGAATTGCAAAACGATTTCGGTCGATCCGGTAGAATTGGTAGAAGAAATGACTTGAACTCCGTTAATGGTCATGAATTGTTTTTCTAAAGGAACGGCGCAGTTATTAGCCATAGTTTCAGGAGTGGCTCCCGGATAATTCACACTGACTTCGATGGTGGGGTAGTCTACATTAGGAAGATCGCTGACGGGGAGTAAATTATAGGAAACGATACCAAAAATTAAAATAGCTATCATAACAAGAGTGGTCATGACAGGTCTTTTAATAAATGGTTCGGAAATGTTCATGGCTTATTCTCGATTTCAGCGGGAACAAAAACGTGAGCTTTGTCATAGAGATTTAATTGTCCCTCGGTTACAACCTCTTCATTTGGGGAAACCCCTTCTAGAACGAGATAATACTCGTCGATTTGTTGTCCTATTTTTACAATGCGCATTTGAACCGTATTGTCGGGTTTGACTACGAAAAGGGCGGGACCTTTAGGTGTGGCTTCGATGGCTTCGATAGGCACTAGCAATCCATTTTTTTGTGTAGTGAGAATGAGCCGGGTTTTAATATATTCTCCGGGCCAAAGTTTTTTGTCTGTATTGGAAAAAACTCCTCGAAGTTGAATCATTCCCGTTTGGGTGTTGACAGTGTTGTCGATGAGGTTGAATTCACCTTGGAGGGATTCTTTTTGAAAATCATGAAAGGAGACATGGACCTTTAGTTTGTTAGTTTTTTGATATTCCATGATTTCAGGAAGTCTTTTTTCCGGTATGGAGAAAAGGACATAGATGGGCTCAATTTGATTGAGAGTGATAAGAGGTTTTTCGCTATTGGCGGGGATAAGGTTTCCTTGATTGAATTGAAGAATGCCGGCGATGCCATTGACAGGACTGCAAATGGTGCAATAGTAGAGATCTAATGCAGCTTTTTTGACATCGGCCTCGTTTTGTTTTACGGTGGCTTCATAGAATGCTGCATTGGTGGTATATTCTTTGAAGGCTAGCTGGGAGACATAAGATTCTTTTAATAAGGGGATGTATCGATCCACTTTATCTTTGGCAAGGCTAAGATTGGCGAGATTTTCCTCTAAAATAGCTTTGGCGGATTCTAGGGCTATTTCAAAAGGTCTTTTATCTATGATGAATAGAATGTCATTGGTTTTAACTTCTTGTCCTTCTTTGAAGAGAATATTTGTAATTTCTCCTTCGACCCGGGATTTTACATCGATGGTGGCATAGGTGGTCACGTGGCCGATAGTTTCGATATATAGAGGGACATCTTTCATGAGAACGGCAGCTTTATGAATGGGGAAGCTTTTGATTTGGGGAGGCTTTTCTTTATGGCATGCTGAAAGAGAAAAGAGGGTAATCAAAGATAAGAAAATGGAAACAAATCTCATGGTTTTTTCTCCTCTAGAGATGGGTTAGTACAAAGGGAGCCGGTGGCGTAAGCAATATCGACAAGTGCTTTAAACCAATCTTTTTGGGAATTTACTTTTTTTGCTCTGGCGTCGGCTAAGGAGCTTTGAGCAGAGATAACATCTAAGATGTTCATGGTGCCTACTTTGTAGTTACTTAGGGTTATATCGAAACGGAGATTTGCTGAAGCGAGATATTCAAGGGAGCATTGAAGGGTGTCTTTTGAGTTAAGAAATTTAGTGTGAGCGATCGAAACTTCTTTAGAAATAGCGAGTTCTGTTTGGTCTAGAAGAGCTCTTGTTTTTTCTAAGTTAGCTTTCGCGTTTCGGATGGCATTGTCATAGTAAAATCCTTTAAAAATGGGGATGGAGAGAGTTACTTCGGCTGTGTAGTGATAAGCTTCCGGCATATGAGGCGGGTAGAAATTTTTTCCAATATCAAATTCACCCATTAATTTAGGAAGCTCTTGAGACTTTGCGTAGCCGACATTGGCTTTTTGAGATTCTACATTAGCTTGTGCGGCGAAGAGATCTTGACGGTTTTTTCTAGCTATATCTAGGAGTTGATCGACATTCTGAACTGTTTCATTAGTGGAGATATTTTCAGGCATATCTTGAACTAATAAGGCGAGATTAGAGGGGATGCCTGCAATATTTAGAAGGGTTGCGTAAGATGTTTCTAGGGCGCTTTTTTGAGCGATAAGATTAATTTTATTTTGCAAGTAGGAGGTGGTGGCTTGGGTTACATCGGATACGGAGGCTACACCGGTTTGAAATTTTTGGTTGGCGGCATCGAGGCTCATTTTTGCGTTTTCTAAATTGGCTTCTAAAGCCGTTAGATATTGTTTTTGATATTGGTAGTCATAGTAGGCGTTCATGATAGCTTGTACGATTTTTTGTAGAGATTGGTTGTGAGAGAAGTCGCTATAGAATAAGGCTTGTCTAGCTTTTTCGGAAGAGTAGCTTCTTTGTCCGAAGTCATAAATTGTGTAGCTGAGCTGCATTTCCGGGGTAACGGTGGTTTGGTGCCATTGAGAGGTTGGCTTAAGAGAGGATTCTCTTGTTCTGGAGTAGGAGCCGCTTCCGGTGATTTCGGGGAGATAAGGGCTTAGGGATTGGCCATATAAAGCAGCTTGGGCGAGGGCATTTGCCCATGTTTGTTTGGTTTCGGGGTTGTTGACAAGAGTGATGTCGATGAGATCTGCGAGAGTGAGAGTTTTACCTTTTAATTCGTCATAGGTGGGGATTTTTTGTTGTAAGCAGCAGGAGGAGGAGATGATGAAGCTTTTAGAGCCTTGTTGTTTCCAAAAGGAGTTGGAGGATTGGGGGGCGAAACTGTAGGGATCGTAGGCTCCTTGAGGGATGCAGCCGGTGATGATAAGGGCAGAAATGGGCAATAAAAAAGAATATATTTTATATTTCATAACTATAAGTCTCTCTAATAGTAATTAATAATGTAAAATTATTTATTAATAAAGTTATTTTATTACTATAAAGATGCTTTTTTATTTTAATTAATTTGATTGATAGATGTAAGTTGTTAATGATTAAGGTATTGTTAGCTTTAGCTTTGGGCTTAAGCCGTGAAAATTCCCTTTTCACTCACCTAAGCTTTTTCTTGCTGACATAGAAAGATCGATCAGTTAAAAATAGTGAAGATTAATTTTTTGAAAAATATATGTTAGAAATACCAGGTAAAATCCCTATTCGTATCCAACCCGCTTTTTGGATTCTTGCTTTTTGGATAGCTTATGTAAATAGTTCTTCTTTGGCGGCTGGGATTATTTGGGTGTTTGTTGTGATTTTTTCTGTACTTGTGCATGAACTGGGGCATGCGAGTTTGGCCATTTTATTTCATCAACACCCTAGAATAGAACTGGTTGTAACAGGCGGTCTTACGTCGTATGAAGGAAGAAATCTTAAGATCTGGCAACGTTTCCTTATCGTCTTACATGGACCTCTTTTTGGCTTTGCCCTCTATTTTTTAGCTTCCGGGGTTCTCGCTTTGCATATTTTTTCTCAACCTATGGTCCTCTATTTTTTTTATATATTGAAAAGAGTCAATTTGGTGTGGAGTTTTCTGAATTTAGTTCCTGTCTATCCTTTAGATGGGGGGCAGCTTCTTCGCATGGCACTAGAGAGGTTTTTTGCTGAGCGAGGCTTAAAACTATCTTTTCTTATAGGGATGACCTTTTCGATATTGGCCGGGCTTTTTTTTATTGTAAATCAGGGTTTTATCATCGGAGCTTTATTTTTTCTTTTTGGTTACCAAAGCTATGAGATGTGGCGGGATTCTCGATTTATTTCTTCTTCAGACAGAAAAGAATCTTATGGAAAGAAGTTGGAAGAAGGGGAGCGTTTATTAGAACAGGGAAGGGTGGAAGATGCGAAGAGTGTTTTTTCATTTCTTCGATCTGTGACAAGAAAGGGGATTGTTTTTGGTAGAGCGACTCATCATTTAGCGAGCCTCGCATTTCAAGAGGGGGATATTTCTTTGGCGTATCAGCTTTTACGTCCGATTGAAAATCAATTATCCGGGGAGTCTCTTTGTTTGTTGCATGAAGTGGCATTCCTTTCTTTGGATTATCCCTTGGTTGTAAAACTTTCCTCTTTGTGCTATCAATCGCATGCAACGCCGGATGTGGCTTTAAGAAATGCGAAAGCGTTTGCATTTTTGGGAAAAGGGCATTTGTCAGGCGGTTGGTTAGCGGCGGCTGTTGGAAAAGGTAAACTAAATCTTGAAGAAATACTCTCGGATAGGGTATTTGATAATGTACGGCAAGATGTTAAGTTTATGAGTTTTTTTCATGAAAGATAAAATTGTTTTAATTTTTTTTGTTTTAGCGGTTTGTGGTTGCACTCATCCGAAAGAGTCTCAGAGCGGGATGAATCAGGAAGCGATTGAAAAATTTCAATCTAAGATTGCAGCAGCAAAGAAGTCTGTGGGGAAGGCGGCGAAGCGAATAGAAAAGCTTCGGATCGCAGTATTGCAAGAAGAATTAAAGTGTATTCAGTTAAAAATTCGTCAAACGGAAGAGTTTCTTGCAAAATCTAGTCAAGATCCTGTACAATATAAGACCTTTTTAGAAAAAGAGCTTCCGGTTCTTTTTTTACAAGAGAGATCAGATTTGATGGGGATGATTGCGATTCCGGAAGTTGAGAAGGATGCGCATGAGACATTGGATCGGATTTTACGCTTGATTACAAAGTTGACTGAGGAAAAGCACAACACGATTTAGTTTGTTGTTTATTTTGTAGTCGAAGGTTTTTTTACAAAAATCTATTCTTTTTATTAATTTTGGAAGGCTATGTTTTCTATTCAAAACTCTAAAATGATTGTCCAAAGATCAAATCTAGATCCGATTGAGCTTCCCCCTACTTTAAAACGACTTTTTGAGGATCCGCATGAGGAAAAAATTGAGTCTTTCATAATATGTTCTCAGAAGCAAAACTCAATTTCTTTAGATATTTTTGAAAGTGCTATTTGTTTTGGTATAGAAGAAGATTTGCGTATAGAGAAAAAAGAGAAAAAGGAAGCATTGCAAGAGAAGATCGCTGATCTTTTTCAAGCTAGACGATTAAAAGAACTCCCAATTGCGGAGTGTGATGGTTTTGGTTTTTTTAAAAAAAGGGAGTTCTCCGTTGGAACTAAGTTGGCTATTCATGCGGATTTTCATGGAAATTTATCTGCGATAGAAAAGTTTTTTGATTTTGTAAGGAGCCTTTCTCAAGGAGCTGAAAGAGAGGTGATTCCTATTATTTTAGGAGATTTGGTCGATAGAGGTCTTGAAAGTTTTCCTACTTTAGCTTGCGCCTTAGCTCATCCAAAGGCTGAAATTCTTCGAGGGAATCATGAAAGTTTGACAGTGAACCGAAACTTTTTATCTGTAGATGAGCTCCTTTTTTTGAACCCAAGCCAGTGGAAAATACGAGATTTTTCTCAAGTTTTACAAAATGGGTATAAGCTTTTACCTTTGGGGCTTTTTGTAGGTTGTAAAGAACCCTCTATTTCAAAGGAATATGTTTTACTAGCTCACGGAGCTTTTGAGCCCGATTTGGATTTTGTTGATTTTTTGGAATCGCCAAAGAAATTCTTCTATTTTTCAAAAAAAGATATGCAATTATCTTCTAGAATACAAGTACTTTTGCAGGCTTTACCGGAGTCTTTTAGAGAATCAAATGTTGATCCGGACTTGGTTTTTGAGTATTTAGAAAACCGTCAATATTCTTCCCATGAAATCCGGATGATTGTTTCTGCTTTGCAAGTAGATTTGTTTATGCGATCCCCCATTTTTCCCGGTTCTTCGGTGTCTATACAAGAGGATTTGGAAAGGAGAAGAAATTCCGGAAAAGAAGATTTATGCTCTTTATGGGGAAGGATTCTTCCATCTACAAAAGATGATTTCATGGACTTGATCGGTCTTCATTTGTCTCAACGGACCATATTAGCTTTTCTGACATTGCAATCCAGTTTAAAGACATCAGTGCGTGGTATCATAAGGGGGCATGACCATATAGAAGAGGATTTTAAAGGATTGATTCCTGTGTATACATTGCCGATGTCTCCTTCTGAAGGTAATGGAATTGGCTCTTCTTTTTCTCCGCCTCCATTAGTCTTAGCAAAGGATGCCGTTTTGGTGTTAACGGTGACCGGGTGTAAGGAGTCTGATTGGAAGGTGGAAAAGTGGGTGAGATCTCAGGGTGCATCTAACTATATGAGTGAAGGTTACGTACAAATAGAGTGGCTTGTCTAGGTTGAAGTTTTCGTATTTGTTATTATACTGATTATTTTAATGTTAAAATAATATTATTTAATGTATAATTGTATATTAGTTAAATGATTTAATTTAAAAGGTTATTAAATGAGTTTAAACGGTGTTACTTTTGAGAAAGGTTTAAGCTTTCTGAACTTGGGAAATGAGATCGATGACACTCTACCACCATTCGAAGAACCTCCAAAGCATTTTGGAATCGTTTCTTCTTCATCGCCTCTTGTTTGTATCATGTCTAAAGAAGAAAGTTTGGAAAATAAAAAAAAAGCTAAAGAAACGGAAAGGAAAATTGAAAGATTTACCTCTCAAATGTTTGATTATTTCTTTTTCTTAAATTCGAATTTTTTTAAGAACTATTCTAGAGAAATGTCATTAATAGGTAATGATCTAACCAAATGTTATGGGTATTATAAGAAAGTAGAGGTTCCGGATGAAACAACGCTTGTGATCCATGCCGATTTTCATGGGAATCTTTCCTCCTTACAGCATTATGCTGCTTTCGTAGATCAAATGCGTGCCTGTTCTTCAAAGATCAAACCCATCATTTTGGGAGACTTGGTGGATAGAGGCACCGATAGCTGGGCAACCCTCCTGGAAGCCGGAACAATCCCCGGTGTTGAGATCATTAGAGGCAATCATGAAAATCTTGCAATGAACAAGGTGTTTTTAGACCCGGAAGATGAGTTATGTTTTTCTTCAGATTTTTTTTATACTTGCATTGAAAAGGTATATTCTCTTTTGCCTATGGGACTTTTTGTAAGTAGCGGCTCTGCTTCGACAGCTCCAAAAGAATACTTATTATGTACGCATGGAGCCTTTGAGACAGATTCTGATTTTGTTTCTTTTCTCGAATCTTCAGACAATCTCAGTTTTTTTTCTAAAAAAACTATTGAGCTGTCTTCTAGAATACAAGAGCTTTTACAAGCTTTGCCACCTTCTTTTATTGCTCTTGATGTAGATCCGGATTTGGTTTTAGAGTATTTAGAAAACCGTCAATATTCTTCCCAGGAAATTCGGATGATTTGTGCTGCTTTGCAAGTAGATTTGTTTATGCGATCTCCAAGTTTCCCAGGGTCGTCTGAGATCATGCAAGAGGGATTACAAAAGGATAGAAATACCGGTGATCATAGTTCTCTATGTGGAAGAATCCTTCCTTCCACAAAAGATGATTTTATAGGCGAGAACGGACTTCACTTATCTCAACGAACTGTTTTAGCTTTTTTGATTTTGCAGTCTAGTGAAAAAGTTTCTCTAAAAGGTTTGCTTAGAGGGCATGAGCATGTATCGGAAGATTTTAAGTGTACGCTTCCTGCGTATACTTTATCAGCTTCCGAGTTCCCATTTTTAGCTTTATCAGAAAAAACTAAAGATAGTGTCCTAGTATTAAAAGTAAAGGGTCCAAAGATTGCACAGTGGGAATCGGAGCGCTGGGTATTGTCAGAGGCAATAGGAAGTTCGGGTTTTGTGAAGGATAAGTCTTTAAATATCGGATGGTTGAGTTAGTTAATCAATTATTAAATAAAATTTTGGTTTTTATGAGTTTTTCAAATTTTTTAGATAATTCAGTGAGGGTAGAGTTTCCTTTGCAGCACATATGGGGCTGCAAGTGTATGGGAAAGTGTCAAGATTATTCAAATATTAATAGGTCTTGTTCTTCTTTACAATTAGATCTGTTTATGCGATCATCTTTTATTCAAAAATTAATAATTAGCAGGCAGAGGCTTTGCAAAAGGAAAAGGCATTCGCGAGAATGGTAATTTAATTTTTAATTTGGAGATTTTATGAGTATTAGTGGTATTAATTCTTTCTGGAGTTCTCTTACGGGCGTATCAGATGAAGATTATATTCCAAACTTACAGCCTATAACTCTTACTGTTGAGGAATTGTCTTCGCCTTTATCCGAAACGAGAGAAAATCCTGAGCTTGTTTCTATTGAGTTACAAAGAATAGAACAGGAAAAAAATGCCGCACTTTTTCAAAAAAACCAATTGGATCTAAGCAATTCCATTCGAAGTGTCTTTGCTTCTATTCATACTAATTTAATCACTAAATATCCTGTGGAAATGCAAAGTGTTGGAAATGATATAACCCGTTGCTATGGGTATTATAAAAAAATAGAACTCTCAGAAGGGACTAAGATCGTTCTTCATGCCGATTTTCATGGAAATCTGGAAGCGGTACAATGTTTTTCTAACTTTGTAAAACAAAATCGCCAATCTTCTGGGGCGCCGGTGAAGCCTATCA
>JBAXUO010000050.1:0-9088 GCA_037129625.1 Chlamydiota bacterium | reverse complement strand
GAGAAACAAGGTAACCACGTATTAACACGGATTGACACAGATATTGACAACAAGCAAGTAAGCTATTTTTTTAAGAAAGCATTCTTGGTTTGTTCAATTTGGTCGGTCCAATAGGAAAGTAGAGCCTTTTCTATTTGGAATTTTTGAGTGGAGAATTCTTTTTCCTTTTGAACGAGGAATTCTTCAGTGACTTCTTTCCAGTCTTTGATGATTACAACAGGCAAATCTGTATACATAGAATCCAAAGAGGAAGTTTGAACAATGGGATAAGCTCCCATAAGAAGGGCTTCCCATGTTCTATGACAATCAAGACCATTGCCTCTTGGGCTTAAGACAAACTTGGTTTTTTTGAGATCTAGTAAATAGGGGTAAAAATCTTTGGGCTTTTCTATTTTGCAAAAAGGAGCATTTTTAAATTGCTTGTGAACGTCTTTACGTTGGGGGTGGGTGCTTGGGGAAAAATTCATATACATAAAGATAGTTCGTTCGTAAGCATTTTGCTTTTGGGCTTTTTGGATTAGCTTTGGATTGCCATGAGGCCAACATTTATTGGCAAAACCGATAGGGATTGGATGTATTTTCGGGTTTGAAAAGTTTTCGAGATTTTGTCCAAACCAAGCGATTATTTTTTCATCGGCAAGATAAGAAGCAAAGGGTCCTGGGATGGGATGATCACTATTATGGGTGATGAGAATATAGTGAGCCGAAATTTTGGGGTGAAATTCTGAAAAGAAGCGAGGTAAAAGATCGGTTTTTACAAAGATAGTACTTCCTTCTTTTACCATAGAAGGATCGAAGGTTTTTCCTGTTTCATCTAAGACAAAATTGGCATAGTCACGGAAACTGTCTCCAGAAATGTAAGGAGCGCTTGAGCTCCTTTCTCCTGCATGTAATAAGCTAAAAAAGGAGAGTAGTACGATAAGATATTTTTTCATTCTTCACCTATGGATAAAAATTTAGAAAGATTTTTGCTATGGATGTGTAAATTGTTAATACGAAACTTTTTTCCATCATGGTAGGAAGCATAGGGGACTTTTCTTCCTCTTTCGTCTTGAATCCACTCAATTTTTAAAAATGAAGGTCGGAAAATACAGGTTTCGTTAATAAATCCCGGTTTGGATTCTCCATTTCTTGGATCGATGCCTCCGAGATATTGTCCTAATGCGGCCGCATCAAAGATAGATCCAAAATCCTGAATATGTTGAGCAAAGATATCTTGATTGAGTGCCAAATGATCTTCGACATACTCTTTCATAATGATGGGAAGATTTTGTATGGAGTCTCTTCCCACTTCTCTTTGGAAGAAAGAAAGAGTATCCATGTCATTTCTTCCTTTCTTTGCATGATGGGCCATATATTGAATCAGTTTATAGAGAGATTTTTCATTTGATATATAGACGATTCCGGGGATGCAACGGAGGTCATGATCAAAGGTGCCTCCAAGAGTGGGGTAGAGTTTTTCAAAAGTGGGGAGTATGGTTTTTAGCTCAACGTAGAGCATGACATCATTTTCTAGATGAATTACATTTTGTAGATTGTATTGAGATATCAGTTCATGTAAGTAGAAAAATCTTTCGCTGGCGGCTCTCCAAAATCCTTTTCTTTGAGAAACGTCTAGGGTAGATTTAGCGAGGAATTTTTTATGTTCATCGCTTCTTTTCAGAGATTCACAAGAAATACATGTGATATAGGAAGGTATTTCGAAGGGTTTTGTAGCTTTTGCATTGCAGACGAAGTAGATTTTGCAATCAGGATTGAATAGATGGGCTTGCTGAAGAGCATACTTACTATAGAGGGGTATTTCGGGACCTATATGGATAAATACGATAGATGGGGTATTGGCAAAGCTTAAAAACCCAAAGAGCAAAAAAAATATAAAAACTTTTTTCATTGGAAAAACTCCATTTTTTTAAAGACATGGTAGATGAAAAGGTTAGTTTTTGTAAGAATTTTCTGGTACAGAAATTTCTGGTACAGAATTTTCTGGTACAGAATTTTCTGGTAGGAGTGTTCCCTTAGAGATAGTAAAAGTTTTTTCGCCTTCGATAGGGGTAGGTGTTGTGATAAAAACTTGTCCTACATTTTGCAAAAGTTCTTGAAGGAGGTTTTTTCGAAAAGGGTCTAAATGGACTCCGAAATCATCAATATTTAAAAGAACTTTATTTTGGAAAAGGTGGCAAAAAAGTTTCCATTCAGCAAGCTTAAGAGAGGCAATAACTGTTTTTTTTTGACCCTCGCTAGCATAGTCGGCGGCAAGTTTTCCATCGAGATGTAAGAAAAAGTCATCTCGATGAGGTCCATGTTGGGTGGCTCCAAGAAACATATCTTTTTTTCTGTGTTTCTTTAAAAAAGAGAGATAGGCAGAAGCTTCTAAAGGGTAGGGTAGCGGATAGTCTAAAGAGATGGTTTCGACAGATGGGGTTAACTTGGTAAGATATTCGGAAACGAGAGGAAGGATGTCTTCTAACATTTTTTTTCTTTTAGAAGCTAGATAGACAGCGGATTTTGCGAGTTCTTCTTCAAAAGACTCAATGGTTGTTTCTTCTTGTGCTTTTAAAAGAGCATTTCTTTGTTTGAGAGCTTTCCAATATCGGCTGAGGTGATATAGGTACTTGGGGTCATGTTGCGCTAGATGAAAATTAAAAAATTTTCTTCGGATATGTGGGGGGCCACTAATGAGATCTACATCACTTGGGACAAAAAGAACAGACGGAAGGAGTCCAAGGAGCGGAGAAAAATGCGTATAGGTTTTTTCATTTTCACTGACTTTTTTTTCTTTGCCGTCATAAAAAATTTTTATGTGGTGGTTGCAGTTATCTTTTTCCATTTCTCCTTCAAGAAAAAAATACGATTCTTTGTCTTTGATGAGTTCATGTAAATGAGGAGTTCGAAAAGATCTTCCGGTGCTGAGAAGGTAGATAGCTTCTAGAAGATTAGATTTTCCTTGTGCATTGTCTCCACAGATAATATTTCTATGAGGTGAGAAAAAAAAAGTACAATTTGCGTAATTTCGAAAATTACGCAAATGCAGGCTTTTCAGCTTCATGAACTTCTTTTTGTGGAATGTCTTTTAGACGCATCGGCATGATCACATACAGGGCTGTAGATGAGTCTGTGAGCACTCCCGGTAAAAATGGATTGTTAAGGGATAGGAGCACTGTTTCATCTTTGCTGTGTCGAAGGATATCGTGGAGGTAAAAAGGGTTAAACGCGATTTCTAATTTTGGGCCGGAGTAATTGACCGGCATGCTGACGGAGCCTTCACCGACATCATACTTTGTGGCGGAAAGGCCTAATTGACCTTCTTCGAAGGTGAAATGAGCCGATCCGGAGAGTTCCGTGGTAAATAAAGAGACTTGGCGCAGTAGGGATAGAAGTTCTTCTCGATGAAGTGTAATTTGGATCGGTGTGGATTCGGGGATCACTTTGTCGACATCGGGATATTGACCTGCTAAGAGTTTTGTCATGAGAAGAATATTTCCATATTCCAGGCAAATTTTATCATGCATGAGATACAGACAGGACATATTTTGCGAGTCGTCTAAAATTTTGATCAATTCTTCTACAGCTTTTAGAGGGAGTATATAAGAGCTTTGAAAGGAGGGGTCAATGTCAATATTTGCATAGGCTTTGGCGAGCCTTTTTCCGTCGGTAGAAATGAAGGTGGCTTTTTTTTCGGCGATTTGGAGAAGCAACCCGGTCAAGACATAACGATTATCTTCTTTTGCGATAGAAAAGGAGGTTTTAGAGAGAAGTTCTTTGAGAATAGAGGAGGGCATGGATACTTGGGTTCCGGTGGAAATGGCAGGGAGAGAGGGATATTCGGGTTTATTCATTCCATGAATTTTAAAAACAGAAGATCCTGAAGTGATTTCGGCACTATCATTAGAAAGTGTGGTGATTTTGATTTGTGGGGCGGTAAGTTCTTTGACAAGTTGAAAGAATTTTCTTGCGGGAAGGGCTATAGCCCCCTCTTCGATGACGGTTGCGGCTGTTGACGATCGCATGCTGGTCGTTAGATCGGTTGCGCTTAAGATAATCTCCCCGTTTACGGCCTCTATAAGAACATTAGCTAGTGCAGGAATAGCAGGCTTCGAGGAAACTATATTCTGAATTTTACTAATCAGGGAAATGAACTCAATTTTTGCTACAACAACTTTCATGTAATACCACCTTTTTACATTGCGATGAGTAGATAAAGATAAGGTATTTTTTAATGCTCTGTCAAGTGTTTGCTTAAATTATTCTTCGTATTTATCTTTTCTTTGGAGCATTCGCTTATTTTCCTTATCCTTGATGTCTGCTCTTTTGTCATAATTTTTCTTGCCCTTGGCGATAGCGATTCGAACTTTTACGATTCCTTTTTTTAAATATAAGGCTAGGGGGATTAATGTGAGACCTTTTTCATCGGTAGCTTTTTTGAGTCGGGAAATTTCATGCTTATGCATAAGAAGTTTTCTTTTGCGTCTTTCTTCATGGTTATGAATGCTTCCGAATTGATAAGGAGCGATGGAAGAATGGATTAACCAAAGTTCATCTTTTTCAATCGTGATGTAAGCATCTTGTAAGGATCCGCCGTGATTACGAAGAGATTTGATTTCTGTTCCTTGTAAGGCAATTCCACCTTCAAAGGATTCCATAATTTCGTAATCATAAAATGCTTTTCTATTAGAAACTAATTCTTTTTGTCCATCTTTCATAAGAGGCATTTTATCGGAAGGATTGAGGAATTACAAGTTTTTTTCGATTAGAGGAAGAGTTTAGGATTCAAAAAATTTTTTTCCGAAAGGGGTTACGCAAAAACAATCTTTTTGGTTATGAATGCCTATTGAAGTCATTCCGACCTCAAAAAGAGATTCGAAGATAGTGTGTTTAATAATTTCTTTTTCTTCTGGAGTATAAGAAGGGAGTTCGTATCGCCAACTTTTTCCGGTCCGTTTTAATTTAATCGAATGGTCTTCATGAAGTGGGGATGTGACTCCTAATAAAAAATCATCAAAATAGATCCATCCGGCGTCGAGAGCTCGAAGTATGCTTTTTTCTGCGTCCCGAGAATTTTTTTCTGAAGTTTCTATAGAAAGAATGCGATTCTTTGGGTGTAGGTAGTTGTGGAGAGCTTTTTTTTCTAAAGAAAGGGATTTCCATTTTTTTGCAGATTTAGAAGGAGTGAGAGCATCATTCTTATGATTAGCTAAATCGAGAAGGACGAGTTTTTTTTGAGCGAGTATAAGTTGATTGTCTAGTAAGGGAGAGATTTCATTACGGTAGTGATTTTTGATTTCCGGTATGGAAAGAGGAGAATGTTTTGAGAAGTCGGGAAGATTTTTGGATTCTAAAAAATCTAGAAGGAAGCTCATATCTTCGATAAAAGCGAAGGGAGAGGTTCTTTTGTGGAGGATAGAGTCTAAGATCGAGGGGGCTTCTGTCTTTTTTAGAAAGAGGAGATATTCTTTCCATTCTTGGAAGGGGGTTATGATTTCCTCCCAATTGTTATCGACCTGGGTGTAACTCGAACAGCAGACGAGTCCATATTCGAGTAGAAGCATATATTCTTCGAATTTATGTTTTGAGATTTGATATTTCTTTTGTAATTGATGAGCAAAGACTTTGCAATCGGGGGCTGAATACACATCTTGAATGATGCTCCAAAGGATAGTGTCGCACGTGAATTCTTGGAGGTAGCGATGGAAGGCTTGGGGGGAGCGGAGGTATTTTTCTAATATGGATTCAAAGATATTATCTGTAGAGCGGGAGATGGAATACCAAGAAGGGAGAACGTGTATGGGTACTTTTTTTAGAAGGCCTTGTAAAAATTCTAAATCGGGTTTAAAATCAATACTATAACGTATGATCTGGAACTCATAGTATTTTCGCATTTGTTTATCGATGCTGAGAGTGTCATTTTCAATGACGAGAAGGCCAACTTTGGAGAATTTTTTCACAACGGGTAAGATAAAGTCTTCGGATGTTTCCATGGTTTTTGCGAGTTTGGATATGGGGATATGTAAAGAACTATAGACAATTTCTTCAAGAACCTTTAGATCAAAAGAAGAGAGTTCTGACATAAGCAATCGATTTTCGATGTCTTTTTGATAATCGTAGTCAGAGAGGTGTATTTTTATTTTTTTGGAGGTAGAGGTGTCAATCATTTTTTATCCTACTGCGACAAGGGAATAACACTATACAAAAAGTTTTTTTAAAGAACAAATAAAAAGAGGAGAAATCGTGAAAAATCTTTTATCCATTGTGACGGCAATCAATCTATCTATTTTTTTAGTTCTCCTTTTTATGAGTTTGAATGATAAAGGGCTATTTAAGAGTCTAGAAGTACAGAATTTAGTGGTTCGAAGCTCTTCAGGGAAGGGGGTGATTCAATTAGGCTTTGATAAGGAACAGCCTATGATTACTGTAAGGGATGGGAAAGAAAAGCTTCGTTTTCAGCTTTTTTGCAAAGATGAGGCTATATTTTTAGAGATGTATGATTCGAAAGGGAGTAAGAGGGTGAAAATGGAAGGGGGTGAAATTTCGCCTTCTCAATTCGTGCTTTTTGATGATAAAGAGCATCCAAGAATGCAGTTAGAATGTAAGGAGAATCCTGCGATTTTCTTAAAGAATCAGGATTCAAAGACGATTAGTTCTTGGACTATTTTACAAGATGGGGGCGCCGGTTTTGGTTTGGCGGATGGAGAGGGTGTGGCGGCTTCCATTCTTCGGGGCGGAAAAAGTCCGGGAGTTGCTTTTTTTTCCCATCAGAAGGATCCGTTAGCTTCGTTAGGGATAATGAATGATATTTCCCATCTTTTCATATCGGGAAAATCTGGGAATGAGGGTGTTGTGATTCATGGGGGAAAGACGAGTGGAATGATGGTGTTAGATGAAATGGGAACTTTAAAGTTATTTATTTCAAAAAATGGAATTTTTCAGGGTAAGGAGCAGTCGATTCAAGCTAAAGAGACAAATCCGAAATTTTTCACCGATGATAAAGATTACAAATCTTTATTTCCTGATCAAGAGGAGCTGCTTAAGGTTCGGTAGTTTGTTCTTTTTTTTCTCGAAGTTGGAGAAAGTATTGGAGTCTTTTTTCCATTTCTCGTTCAAATCCTCTAAGGTTTGGTTTGTAAAACGAGGTTCGTTGGATATTTTGGGGGAAATAATTTTGACCTGAGAAGGCATTAGGGCAATCATGATCATAGAGATATCCTTTGCCGAGACCGAGTTCTTTCATAAGATTTGTGGGGGCGTTAACAATATGTGGGGGTGGGGAGAGGTGGGAAGTTTCTTTGGCGAGATTTTTTGCTTCTGCTTCAGCTAAATAGAGTGCGTTACTTTTGGGAGCTAAAGCCAAGTAGATTACCGCTTCGGCGATGGCGAGTTCTCCTTCCGGGGAGCCGAGGATTTGGTAGGCTTTGAAGGCGGAGAGTGTGACGGATAGGGCTTGGGGGTCAGCGAGGCCGATATCTTCTGAAGCCATACGGATGAGTCTTCTGCAGATAAATAAAGGATCTTCGCCTCCTTGGAGAATGCGATATAGCCAATATAGGCTAGCATCGGGATCGGATCCTCGTAGGGATTTATGCAGAGCGGAGATAAGACTATAATGTCCGTCTTGGGATTTGTCATATAGTGGAGCTTTTCTTTGTAAATAGATAAGGAGCTCTTTGTCATCGATAGGATGAGAGATATTTTCGATATTTTCAATTAAGTTATATAGGTGTCTAGCGTCTCCTCCGGACAAATTGATGAGAAGCTTTCTTCCTTCATCGGAGATGGGGAGAGGGGGGTGAGTGGATTCGTAGCGGACTAGAAGATTAGTTAGCTCAGGTTTATCTAAGTTGTTTAATTGTAGTATCCTAAGTCTAGAAAGAAGGGCATTATTGAGTGAAAAGGATGGGTTTTCTGTGGTAGCGCCTAAGAGAATGAGAGAGCCGTCTTCTATATAGGGAAGGAAAGCGTCTTGTTGAGCTTTGTTAAATCTATGAATTTCATCTACAAAGAGAATGATTTTGGAAGAGAATAAAGGGGTTTCTTTGGCTTCGGATAAGAGTTTTTTTACATCGGTGATGGAGGTGAAGACGGCGCTGAGGGGAAAGAATGGGAGGGGGAAGGATTGGGCGTAGAGTTTAGCTAGAGTGGTTTTCCCGCATCCTGGAGGGCCGAAGAAAAGGAGAGATAGGGGTTTTTTTGAGAGGATGCTATTCCAAAGGAGACCTTCTTTTTTAAGGATATGATCTTGACCTACGATATCTTTGAGGTTTTTGGGTCGTAATTTTTCGGATAGAGGTTGGTTCATAAAATACCTTTTTATTAACTTTTACCAAAAAACCATTAAAAACAAAAGAAAAAAGTAATATATTTTATTTTAAAATAAAGATTTTCTTTTATTTTTAAAAGGTTCACAGAGCATATTGAGAAATGATTTTTTAGTTTAATATTTATACTGATTTAATAAAATAATAAAAAATGTTTGTATTTAATAATTATTATCAGTTATAATAAAGTTAGGAAAAAGAATAATACTTTTTCATTATATAACATAGAACACCATAAGGAGGAAACTGTGTTAAAAAGAAAAAAAACTGCAACTAAAAGAAAGAAAGTTGCTAAGAAAAAAGCAGTAAAAAAAGTAATAAGACGTAAAGTTGCTAAGAAAAAAGGAACGCTACGAACAAAAAAAGTAGCTACGCAGGCAAAATAAGCATTGCTTATTTGGATATCAGTAGTTGTTTGTCTCATGTTTCTTTTTTTTTGAAAAAAACGCTAAGTTTCTTATTCTTAGAGTCACATGACTCAACTTCTATAGATGACCTATTCTATTTCCTTATGTTGAAAACACGAGAAGTAGCTATTAAGAATCTTTTCATCTATTGCAGCCAGAATTTCAAAAGTGGCGACGTGGTTGATAGAGAACGTAAAGTCGAGTTCCATTACAAGGGAAAATTCTTCCTTACTGGTAAGATCGACGTAATCCATGCTCGCGGCAACAAGATCAAGGTCATTGTGGGCGGGGCTCCCGTCTCGCAGGACTTTGCCGACGAGATCGGCGCAGACGGGTTCGCCCCGGACGCCGGTGGAGCAATCGACCTCTGCA